>LBIU01000399.1 GCA_000987445.1 Candidatus Accumulibacter adiacens
TCGTGGAACGTAGACCCTTTGCCGGCGAACCGCTCTATCTGCACGTACCTCCGGGGCATGCCCGGCACTGGAACAAGCAATGCCACAACTACCAAGCCTGCGGGCGACCCGTCTACTTCGTACGCCATGACCGGTACCAGCGCGCTTACGAGCCGCGCCATTGGCACGGCGCAAAGCGCCACGTTCGCCATGACGGCCGCCACAACACGTACCGGCAGCGCTCTCGCGATAGTCACGGCCACGGTCGTTGATCGAGGGCCGGTGTTGCGACCACAAATAGGGCCCCGCCCGGACGAGCCGGCAGGCTGGCCATGATCGAATCGATCCTCCTTGCCGCCACGCGCATCGCGACCTTCCATCAGCAGCAGCCGCTGACCAACGCCAGCGGCTTCTTCTTCACGCGTGATCAACGGCTGTTCCTGGTCACCAGCCGGCATGTGCTGTTCGACGAACCGAGCCAGCACTTTCCGGATCGCATTGAGATCGAGCTGCATATCAACCCGGCCAACCTCGCCGAGTCGAGCGCCTTCTCGATCCCCCTCTATGCCTACGGGCAGCGAGTCTGGCGGCAAGGCCTCGATACGGCCGGCGAAATCGATGTTGCAGTGGTCGAGATCGAGCGCGCCGCGCTGCCGGAAACGGGCGTATACCACGCCTTTACGCCACGCCACCTGCCGGGACGCTTCGATCAGGTAGAGGTAGGCAGCTCACTGCTGGTGGTCGGCTTCCCGCTGGGCTTCCAGGACCAGCTGCACCACATGCCGGTGGTACGCCAGGCCATCGTCGCGTCTTCCTTCGGGCTGCGCTTTCAGGGAGAAGGCTACTTCCTCACCGATGCCCGTACGCACCGCGGAACCAGCGGTGCGCCGGTGGTCATGCGCGTCGGCGGACGGGATTCGGCGTCCCCGGACCTGCCGTGGATGCTGCTTGGCGTCCACTCCGCGCGCCTTGACGTCGGTTTTCGCGACCCCAACCAGGACGAGGCACTTGGGCTCAACTGTGTCTGGTACGCGGACATTCTGCTGACCCTGACCGAAGGCTGAGCGCGCACCAGCGGACGCACCGCCTCGGCGCGCCGTCGCCAATGGACACCGTCACGGCGTAACGCCGGGCTATTTGGCCGGGCTGGACGCCTCCGCGAGCTTCTGCTCGATCCTGGCAAGCGGGATCGCACCGGGGATACGCTCGCCATCGGCAAAGAAGATCGTCGGGGTGCCGTTGATGGCCAGCTTGCGCCCGGTCTCGACGCTTTTCTTGACCGCTGTGGTGTCGCAATCACCCTTGCCGCTCGGCGCCTTGCCGTCGACCATCCACTCGTTCCACGCGCGAACCTTGTCGGCGGAGCACCAGATCTGATTCGATTTCTCGAGGGAGTCCTGGGAAAGAATCGGGTAGAGGAAGGTGTAGATGGTCACGTTGTCCAGCGTGGCGAGTTCTTTTGCCAATTTCTTGCAATAGCCGCAGTTCGGATCCTCGAAGGTCGCGAAAACGCGTTTTCCGTCACCGCGCACCTGTTTGATGGCCTGTGTCAGGGGAAGATCCGAGAACTTGATTGCGGTGAGCTTCTGCATTCGCTCGCTGGTCACGTTTTTCATCGTCTTGCCGTCGATCAAGGAGCCGACCAGCAAGGCCGAAACCTTCTCGTCCGTGTAGACGATCTGGCCATCCGCGTAAACTTCGTACAGTCCGAGATAAGGCGTCTTGGTGACACTGGTAACCGGAGCACCCAGCTTGCCTTCGAGCGCCTTCTTGACACTTGCCTCATCTGCCAGGGCAGGCAGGCTGAGCGCAGCAGCGACGGCAAAAGGCACGAGTTTCATATACATCTGGTTTCTCCGGGTTGAGATAGGGGTGTTTCAGAAGGCGCCGGTTGCGTAGCGCACAAGAGAGTTCTTTAGGACTGGCAAAGCATTCGTCAGGTTCATTCCGAGGTTGCGCAAAGGCCTCAGCCCCGGGAAATCGTCGCGAAAAAGTCTGTGCAGGGCGTGCGTAGCGGACTGCATGAGCAGGGTTTCCTCCCGCCGTTCGCGTTGATAGCGCAGGAGCAGGCGCTCGTTGCCAATGTCCTGCCAATCCGGGGAGCCGACGAGCAGGCGCGCAAGCGCTTTGGCATCCTGGTAGCCGAGATTGATGCCATGTCCGGAAAGCGGGTGGATGCCATGTGCCGCATCGCCAATCAGCGCCAGCCGCGGGGCCACGGTCCGTGGCACCTGCAGCAGACGCAGGGGAAAGGCCGCCGGCGGCGTCAGCGAGCGCAGGGCGCCCAACTGGTGGCCGCCCACTGCGGCCACCCGGGCGCACAAATCGTCGGCGGGCAGCGCCAGAAGGGTTCTGGCATTCGCGTCGGCTGTAGACCAAACGATCGAGATGCGATTCCCGGCCAGCGGTAGCCAGGCGAGCACCCCGTCCGCACGAAACCACTGCCGCGCAATCGCCCCGTGCGGCCGCTGGCATTCGAAGTTGGCCACCAGCCCCATCTCGCCATACGAGGTGTTGATCGCCGGCAGCGCAAGCGCTTCGCGCACCCATGAGTCACGTCCATCGGCACCGACCAGCAGCTTGGCCGAAAGTGTCTCGCCATTGGCAAGGGTCAGCACGGCAGCGGCGGAATTCATGGTCAATGACTGCGGTGCGGCGGGGCAGCATAGGGTGAGATTGCCCTGCCGCTTGGCGTTCTCCCAAAGCTCGCAGGCCATCAGCGACGACTCCAGAATCCAGCCCAGCTCCGGGAGGCCCGCCTCATAGGCGGAAAACTGAAGCGCCGCGCCAGCGTCACCGAAAATCTCCATGCCCTGAATCGCCGCAATCCGCTCGCCGGCCATGTGCTTCCAGACACCGATTTCCTGCAGGAAAGAGGCATTGGCCGGCGAAAGTGCATAGACGCGCGCATCCCAGCCCGCTGGCCGCTGCGGCGGACGCTGCTCGACCAGGCCAAGCCTGAGGCGGGTGTCACGCAGCGCGCAAGCCAGCGAAAGGCCCGCCAGGCCGCCACCGACAATGAGAACATCGAACTCGCTAGCTTGCATGCAGATGGGGCTCGGAGAAAACGGTGCGCTCGTAGGAGCCAAATTTTACAAAAAAGGCCACGGGTGTTAGAAACTGACCGCCATGACCTCGCTCGCCAGACCCGCACACGCTTCGCAGCTTTACTTTCCGGCTATCGTTCGTTCCGAGCATGATTCCCCGCTAGACGCGTTAATCGCCGCGTGCGTGCCACGACCCGAGGCGATGGACCTGGTGGCCGCTTCCTGGGCCGAGGGTG
>LBIU01000400.1 GCA_000987445.1 Candidatus Accumulibacter adiacens
CCACCGTCCGGGCGGAACATGCCGATGAACACCTGGTTGAGGTAGGTGCCCTGGGTGTTGACGTTGACCGGCAAGCTCGAGGAGGAAAAGACGCTGTTGACCGACTGGATCTCGGCGAAAATCTGGCGCAAGGCGTTGGTGATCGAGTCTCCGTCCGTGGCGCTGAAGTATTTCCCTGCACCGACCCGCGCCATGCTCATCAGCAGCTTGGTTTGATCGGCTTCCTGGTGATCCTTGAAGACATCGATGGTGAAGGTCTTGACATTTTGCTGGCCGCTGGCCGCGCTGACGTCCGTCGAGTAGAGAAAGCGAGCCCATTCATCGGCGTAGTTACCCACTGTTCCGCTGAAGGTGCCCGTCGGTACCGCTGTGGTCACGTTCTTGTTGCCAAAGATGCTGTAGGTCACGGTCGTCGTGGTCGTCGTCCCGGTGATGTCATAGCTGCTGCCGCCACCGGTGGCGGACATCGAATAGGAATTTCCGGCGGGCGCCGTTCCTTGCACGGTATACCGTGTGCCACTGCCGGTGCGGGTGTAATTCGCCCCGTAGCCGGTAATCGTCCACGGGTAAGTGTTGCTCGTGCAGCCTTCGCTGTTCTTGTTGCCACGGACGCAGGTGTAGGAAGCATAGCTTCCCAGCAGACCCAGGCCGCCAGGTTCGCACTTGTTGGCGTTGTTGTAGTCTGCGTTGCCGCCGCATTGGATGACCGACGTGCCGCCACAGCTCGTTCCCGGCGTACAGCTTACGCTGTCGTAGCCGGTCGCGCCGGCCGCCTGACAACTGCTCACGTTGTTGTAGCAGGCCCCCGGCAAAGTGGTCGAGCAACTGCCGGCAGATGTGCAGGAATAGCGGGCATAGCCCGGGAAAGCGGCCGGCGCTCCGGCCTCACACGCGACCACGTTGCTATATTGACCACAGCTCGTGGTGCCGAGCGTTTGCGGGTTTGTACTACAAGCGCTGGGGGTACAGGAATAGGTTGCATAGCCGGGAAAAGCCGCCGCCGCGCCGGCCTGGCAGGCGGCCACCGAGGCGTATTGCCCACAGCTGGACTCGCCAAGACTCGTCGATGCATTGCAGACCGTCGCTCTGGCGGTGCAGGTGTAGGCTGCATAGCCGGGGTAGAGCGTTGCCGCCGCCGTTTGGCAGGCTGCGACCGAGCCGTACGTACCGCAGGCCGACGTGCCGAGCGCGGTCTCGTTCGAGGTGCTGGTGGCACTCGCGACACTGCAGGTATAGGAGTTGTAGCTGCTGCCGTAGGTGCTGGCCGCGGCCGTTTCGCAGGCCGCCTGGCTGGCATAGACGCCCGAGCCGAGCAAGGTTTGCGTGGTGCCGGCAACGGTCGTGAAGTCCGGAACGGCAATCTGCGTGCCGTTGCCGCCGACTCCGGTCAGTAGCGATGGGGAAGCGTCCTGCACGGGATAGCCGTTGCCGATGAAAATGATGTAGTTCTTGGCGCAGCTGTTGGCACTACTCAGTGGACTCACGTAGTTCGGCAAGGATGCGCCCCCGGAATAGGCCGCTCTGTCGCTGTTTACTTCCGGGTTCCCGGCATAGCGCAGGGCGCCGAAATGACTGGCATCGAGTGGGCTGCCGGCGACGTCATCGGTGGCATGAGCGGGACTGGTGTAACCGCCAAAATACTTGAAGGCCTCGAACATGGCCGCGCTGTAGTCGGTTTTTGCGGTACCCACTTTTTCGGCGGGAGCGTCGAAGTTCTTCAGGATGCAGTTCGGTACGCCATTCAAACTGTTGACGCCGGTAGCACAAGTGGCGCTGCCAACCATTTCCTGAAACGCGGCCTTGTTGGTCGCGTTCATCGCCCGCATCGCGTAGCGGATATAGCCACCGTCCTTGGCTTGACCGCTGCCCGGGGTAAACATCATCAGCCCGACATTGACGCTGGCGTCGAGTTCGCTGATGACCGTCTTCAGCGAAGCCAGTTCGGCTTCGCCCTGTTTGATCCCGCCGGGCCAGTGTTGACTGGCGGCAGACCAGTTGGCGCTGTTGTCGAGAATGATCAGGACGTTCGGATTGTTCGCGGCGCCGTTGTCGGCGGCGTAAATGTGGATGTCTTCGGCGCGGCTGAAATCGATCGGGGACGCGATTGCCAATAGTGTCGTGGCCAGCAGTGTGCTACGCAGTGCATTCATGATCGTATCCTTTTCATGTGCCGCAGGAGGCAAGAGCCGCGTTCAAACCGGCGATGGTGCGAACGCCCTGGGTAATGCTGATACTGGCACCGGTCGTGCCAGTGCTGACGTCGGTGACGACGGCGGTGATGTCCCAGATGGTCCAGAAACAAACGTTGGCGAGCGAGCCGAAGCATTCTTTCGGTATGCCGCTTTGCGTTGGATCGATGGGCACGTAGTACTGGCACGATGGCGCTGGCGCAAAAGTGACGGTGAAGTCGGGATTCCCGTCCATGTTGGTGTCGATGGACTGAACCGCCGGAGCGGCGGTCATGAAGGCGCTGGAACTGACGACCGTTTCGATCGCCATCTGGCCCGCTGCAACGGCTTCCTGACGGAACTGGCTGTTGCCGACCACCTGGATGCCGGTTGTCGACAGGTTGATTGCGGTCACCGCAATCAGCGTCATCACCACCAGCATGATGAGCCCCATGAGGAGCACGATGCCGTGCTGCCGACGGCGAACGGGAGGAGCGGTCCTGATCACTGCAGTTCCTTGCGGCCGGCCACATTCATCACCCGGACGAACTGCGTAAAAGCTTGCCGCTTGTACGCGCCTTCCAGACCCACAAACGGCCCTGCCGTTCCGGCACTCCCCAGAGCGTAGCTTCGGGAGTTGCTGTATTTGGGGCTCGGCTCGGTATTCCTGGCGAGCAGGTGGATTTTGGCCTCGATGATGCTGGCCATTGCGTTGCAGTCCTGGCCGGAGGTTACCGTCGCCGGACACTGCGGCGCATCCGAGTAGCTGTCAGCCAGGCCTTGACCGTCGGTCGCATCGGTATCGATGCCGTAAGTGATCTGCATGTACTCGATTCCCTCGACCAGCGGCGTGAGAATGAAGCCCAGTTCCGCGGTCGTCGTCGCCGACGACGAAACCGTTCCGTCGGGAAGCAAGGTGCCGGCTGGCTGGCTGCGGCCGGCTGGGACCAGTTCGAGGCGCTTCAGCGTCGGGATGCCGTCGCCCGGGCGGTTGTAGGGTGAAATGAAATAGATCTGCACCAGCATCTGGCGCAGATCTGCGTAGGGCGTCGTGCTCGCTTCGGTACAGTCCTTCTTCCGCAAGACGAAATCCGCCGGCGTGCGGCTCAATTTGTAGCGAATGGCGTCGTGCTGGCACAAGGAGGCTTGCAGGTAGGGGGTGCCGACCACCGCGTTGGCGGGCAGGACCGCGTTGGTGTCGACGCGTCGTATCACCAGGATATCGCTGCCTGTCTTGATCATCGACGCTAGCAGGCACGAGGGTGCGCCGCTGACGCTGGCGAGCGCAGAGGCCGCGTCATAGGTCTGAACCGCCAGCGGCAGAGCGGCCGCAATGTCCGCTGCCAGGGTCGAACACGGGTCGGGACGTGTCGCCGGAGCCAGGAGCGTCGACGGGTCAAATTCGCCATAATAGCCCGCCAGTCGAATGGCATCAGACAGTATCTCCACCGCATAGCGACCGTTGTCCGTCAAGCGGTTCGCCTTGTCGAGCTCGTTACGCACCTTGGTTTGGTTCATGAACATCAGTGTCAGCGCAGCCAGCAAGACCATGCCGATGGCCAAGGCAATCATCAACTCGATCAGGGTGACGCCCCGATCATATGGTTGCAGGCTTGCTTGGCGGCCGCGCATGGCTTTACACCTATCCGTTGATGCTGCCTATGGTGACCGGAATGGCGACCACGCGACGCAAGGCGTCATCCGCACCGTACTGTCCGCTGCCGCAATTGCTGGGCGCCACGCTGGTCGACGCCAGGCCTTGCCAAGCGACGGCAACGAAATACTGTTGGGGCACGGCGGCCGAAGTCTGATAGATACAGCCTCGCGCGCCAAGCATCGCGCCGACATTTGCCGACGAATCCTTGACCGCAGCTCCGAGCAATTGGTTGTGCCACTCGCACAGGTCGAGTGCCGCCCGGGTGGTCGTGGCGGAGCAATCGAGAGTGCTGGAACCATTGAAGCCCGTGCCACGAGAAGCGGCCGTGCCGCTCGTCGGGTTGGTCACGTAGCTTGCCGCGGCGGTATGGTTTGCGGCGAGACGGTTGGCCATGTCCTGAACCAGGACGATGGCCTGAGAACGCTGATAGGACTCCATCTGCGCACTCAGCGCCCGACCTTGCAAGCCGACCTGACCGAGCAGACCGAACATCAGGATCACCATGGTCACCATGACCTCGATCAGGGAAAACCCTTGCGCAGATCTTTGCGGATACGAAGTATTCATCCGCAGGCTCCCGTCGTCGAGCGCGGCGATCCACTGAGGTCAAGGGTAACGCATCGCGCATAGTCGGCGCTGGAAGCGGGGCCAATCTGGAAATCCAGCGTATTGTTCTGCGCCAACGGCAAGCGCCCGGTGTTCTTGTAGGTCACCGCCGTCGCCGTCGTGCCGATCACCACTCCGGCCATGGCTCCTTGTGCCCTGATGGTGACGCCGCCAGCGCTGGTCGTCCAGCCGCTCTGCCAGCTGTCGGCGGAAACCGGCGCAACCGTCACATCGACGCCACGCTTGACGGCTTCACTTCTCGCCAGGACCAGACTGGACATCAACTCGAAGCCGGCATTGCGGGCACGCTGCCCCTGGCTGAGTGCCTCGATGCCATACGAGGCAAAGCCCGACATTATTCCCATGATCGCGATCACGACCATCAGTTCTACCAGGGTAAAGCCCTTTTCAAGGCGGGGGAGATTGTCTTTCATGCTTGTGCACCTCACCACTTGTTGGCGGGAGATTTGACTCCCAGATCGCTTACGCTCAGAGTTCCATCGCCAGCCTGGCGTCCGCCGGCCAGCGGCGTCGCAGTGACTGTGAAGCCCGGCGGGCCGCTGCTCACTGCAATGCTCAAGGCATAGTTTGCAGACACCTCCGGCGGCGTGGTCATTCCCAGTGTCGTCAAGCTGGCGGTATACGCACGTGCATCGAGCAGGTACTGCTTTTCGCCGTTCGCGACATCGAGCATGAAGGCCTGGGCCGCGCGACGATTTCCTTTCACCAGATACTCGTTGTAGGCCGGGATGGCGATTGCCGACAGGATTCCGATGATCGCGATGACGGCCAGCAATTCGATGAGTGAGAAGCCCTTCTGAAGTCCGTGTGCGCTCATGATTCACAATCCTCGAAGCAGGTTTCAACGACTTTCCGTTGTTCGCTCTGCGCTGCCGACAGGCCAGCGTGACCTGAACGGTTGGCCCGCAGGCCAGGTCGACGACAAGTCACTGTGTGCGATCAGCTCTTCAACCACTTGCGCAGCAGGTGGTCGAGGAAGATGAACAGGACCAGGCAAGCGATCAGCGACACGCTGGCATTCGTCATCCCGTTGAGGAAGGCAGGAGAAGCGGTCGGGGAGGTTTCCGAAACTGAGTAGCTGTACAGGCCGTCGGCCGCCGAGAGACCGCGTTCCGCCACTTGTCCGTAGGCGTCCTGGATGCTGGTGGCGACCAGCTGAATGGTCTGGGTTCCGGTGGTGGTCTCGACCGTCGCAATGTAGGTTTTCATGGCTTCCTCTGACTCTCCGAAGGCAGATTGCATATGGTCAGAATCGGCTGCCGCTGCGCCAACTTGAGCTGGCATGCACGGGACAACGCGCTTACTGACCTCTCTTTCGAGATCTATGTGTCGGCTGTGCGAAGGGAAGCGGACGGCGGCACGAACGTGCTTCGCCCGAGGCAACCCAGCCACCCTCCTAGATTTCAGGTTAGGGCCTGCAGCTTTGCGTCCGGGGCTTTCGCCCCGTTTGCCATTTATCTCGTAGAACAATAATAAGCCAGCCGAACAAATTTTGTGTGACTTTTTTCACCGCCTCTGGTACATCGCCGTCCAGGGCGTCACGGCGGTAGCCAGCATCGCCGGGAAGCGGGCTTCCTGAAATTTGCGCGAGGCCAGTTCCCGCTGTCGAGGGGGGCTATGTCCTCAGCATGGGCGGCCCCCGGACATCGCCGCAACGCCTGATACCTGCGCATGCGCACTCGCAATGGAAGGCGGTCGATGAGCCACCTGGACCTGAGCAGCCCCCTTCTGTTCCGTGCGAACTCACGACACCGACGCACCTGCCACTTTGCCTAACGCTTGCTCTATGAGGCCGTAAGGCCGGCTCTCGGCGGCGGCGTCAGCCTGATGCTCACGCCGCTCGAAGTGATCGAGCGACTGGCTGCGCTGATTTCGCCACCGCCGCGCTGACATCGGCATCGGCAGCATGGCGTGCTGCCGTCCGTGTGCCGACGCTGCGGTGGCGAGAGGCGAATCGTCGCTTTCAACATCGACGCGGTGCCGTGCGAGACATCCTGCTCCATCTGCGTGAGCCGACGTCGCCGGCACGCCATCTGAACAATGGACATCGGGAAGCGAGATGTAAATCCTCCATTTTTCCGACTGCGTAGATAAGGCCGATAAAAAACCAGGGCTTCTCGTGCCCCTGTTATTTCGAGGCGTAGGCCGGAAAACAACAGGTGTCGGAAGTATTTTCTCCGAAAAATGCTTCGCCTCAATCAGGCTGAGAGGAAAGTGTGCCTTAAGTCACGGTTGATCCTTTTGAGAGTGTGTAACATCGGTCGCGGATTGAGCAACTGTCGTCCTTGGCAGTGGTCGATTGCCGGCCGTCCATCGATGCTCTCGAAACGGCGACTTCGTGTCCTCTGAAGCCATCCATCTTCGGAATCTAGAGGCGATAGGAAAAATCCTATGCGTCGTCGCAGGAAAGGATCGGTTTGGAATGGCGCGAGACGGGCGCGTGTGGGGGGAGTGAACGTGCATTGACGGGGAATTAGATTTATCCGCTTTGCGGCAGGAGGCAAGGGCGTGCGCCGTAAATATATTTACGGCGAAAGACCGCGGATTCGGATCTCACGTTTTAGAACGAAATCCATTTTTCATGTTGTCGACTTTCTTATTCTGAGATCCTATATGAATCACTATTTTTGTGTTGCCGATGACCTGCTGCCTGCGCAGGTGTTGCGAGTGCCGGGTTCAAGCTCGGCGGCGAGAGATGTCGCCTTTCCCGACAAAGAAATTGTCGCCGCTCCGGAACGCCATCGCCTTGTACGCGAGCTGCTGGACAGTGACGCGGCCTACTTCCGGGCCGCCGCACACTGTGCGCGCCTGCCCGGTTGCGAGATGGTGCACATGCCCGGACTTGAATCATTGGCGGCCGGATGTCTGGTGCAAAGCCTCACACCAGCACTCCATCTGGATTCGCCTTTCTGGCTTAAGGCTCTAGAAGAGAAGATTATATGCCTTGGCAGTAAGCACGCCAGATTCTATCAACAGTGTCCGAACCACGAACTGGAACAGTGCTTTCTCGAAAACGGTTACCGCCGGACGGAAGAAGTTGCCCTGCTGAACATGTTCGAGAGCGCAGGAAGCTTCGTTGACGAGCCTGTGAAAGTCACGCTGCGTGCCGTGCGTTCAGAAAAGGATTGGGCGATCAAGCTGGCGCTGCATCAGGAAATCACGGAAGGTCCTGATGGTCACCGGTCTCCGGCAGGACAGTGGCTCGATATGGAGCGCCAAAAGTGTGCGGCGGGATATATGCACCCGTTTCTCATCTACTGCGGGAATGATGCCTGCGGATCATTTAATCTCTCCCTTGGCAAGCAACTTGGCCGCCTGAAGAACCTCGTTGTGCATCCGGGCTGGCGGCGCAGGGGAGTCGGGGTTCAGGCTGTCAGGCTCATTGCCCGCCTGGCGCAGGAACATGGTATGGCCGCGACAGGTTGTTTCGCGATTGACGACGGGCCATCGCTTGAGCTCTACCAGATCGCCGGTTACCTTCCCGTGGCGCGGCAGATCGAATGGTATAAGAGCTTGGCATGACGATGCTATCAGCTCATCAACGCGAACAATACGTCAGGGATGGCTTTCTCATTGTGCGTGGTTCGTTTGGACCGAATGATGTCGCCAGCCTGCGCAAGGAGAGTGGTCGTCTCTGGGAAAGCGTGGTCATCGAAGAGTCGAGTCTTCGTGTGCAGTGGCGTAAGCGAATCGATGGACGCAAAACGGCCGACCGTATTGACCCCATTCTGGATATTTCTCCGATTGCGGTAGCGACCGCCAGGGACAAGCGTCTGACTCGACCCGTCGAGGATTTGTTGCGCTGTTCGCAAGCCAGTGTATTCAAGGCCAAGCTGATATCGAAGTGGCCGCAGACCTGTGGTTACGGAATGCACCAGGATTTCTGCTACTGGCAGGATTATACGACGGCGTCGCCAGATTGCTTCGTGACCGTGTTGCTTGCCCTGGACTGTTTCGATCCCGGCAGTGGTACTGTGGAATTCTTTCCAGGACAACATCATCATCGGCTCCCGGCGCCGCCCGGCAATCCGAAGGATGCCGATGAAAGCCGAATGGACCTGTCGAAGGGTGTGCTGGCACAGCTCGATCCGGGTGACATCGTTTTCTTTCATAGCTTGACTCCCCATCGCAGCGGCCCCAACTTGTCTGAATTCAATCGCCAGGCTTTGTTTTTTAGCTACGTGACGCCCGAGTGTGCTGATATCACTGAGCGCTACTATACCGCGCGCCCAACGGATTTCATGGGAGCTTAATAGCCTTGTTGCCACAGGCCTTGCTATTTGTCGAAGTCCCGCAATACGGGATTTCTTTTCTGGATGAGGCGTTCGCTGATCTGGGTTGCCAGAAAATACTGGTGATCGATGCGGAGCTTCTACGAACGGGGAAAGTCAGCCGGGAGCAGCTTGCCGACTATGATGCGGTGTTTCCTACAGCGCTGCAAAATGAGACCGCTCTCCAGTTGTCCCAAGCGGAGATCGCACGGTCTTACCAGGTGTTGGCGGTATTGGGTTTCAGTGAGATTTCCGTACTGCCCGCAGCCATTCTTGCCGAAGCTTTTGGCGTTATCGGTATCGGGACCGAGGTGGCAAGAGCCTGCCGCAACAAACTGACCATGATCGAAGCATTCACCCACGCGGGTATCAAATGTCCTCGATTCGCGGTGACGGAGGAGGGTGACAATTCAGACGAGCTTGTCGCCTCGCTGGGAGGTTTTCCCGTCATCTGCAAGCCGTTGATGGGGTTTGCCAGTTTTGGCGTGATAAAGGCGGGCTGCCGATCGGAGTTCGATCATGCGCTAAGAAGGATCAAGCGCTCGACGCGATTATTGATGAGCCGCTACTATGGTCTCGACGAATCAGCGAGCCCGGCGCAGGTGCTCATCCAGTCGTTCGTGCCCGGGATGGAAGTAGCGATCGATGGCTACGTACAGGCGGGAAAAAGCCACATACTGGCAATCATCGATAAGCCTGATGTCTCCCAGGGCCCCTATTTTGCCGATGCCATGCACATCACTCCGACGGCGCTGGAGCCTGCGCTGATCGCTATCATCGAGGAGAATGTTCGGGCAAGTGTGGCCGCGGTCGGTCTGGATAATTCGCCGTTTCACATTGAAGCGAGAATTCACGAGGGCGAATTCTACTTGCTGGAACTTGCGGCGAGAGTGGCATTCGTGCGTTGCTTGCGCATGGCGCAGGGGATCGATCCCCTGCAAGTGGCGATTGCGCTCAGGCTGGGGAAAGAGCCTGATGTGGAGCCGAAGTGGCATCGCCATGCGGGCGCCTACTGCATCACCCCGCAGGAGGCCGGCATCTTCCGCTCTCTCGAAAACCGGGAACGGCTTCTCGATGATCCGCGGGTCATCGATGTTCCGATCTTCGCTTCCTACGGCCAGCGTGTTGCACCAGCGCCAGAGAGCACTGGAGATATTGCCCACGTGCTGGTTTGTACGGACACCTACCAGGAAACCCTGGAGGCTTTGATTTCGGCGAAGCGCTTGCTAAGGGTGGCTGTTGACTAACGGTCATCGCCTGCCGAGATAGCCCGGATGATGAAAGCCATGACCGTTTCCCTTTTCTCTTGCCGTGCGGATTCCGGCTCGCACGCCGGAATTCAGAAATCACGCGAACCGCCAGGGCGAACCCACGTTTCGTCGTCACCAACCTTGAGGGCGACCCCAGGTCGCTGTACGAGTCTGATTACCGCGCTCGCGGCGAGATGGAGAACCGGATCAAGGAATGCCAGCTCGGCCTC
>LBIU01000401.1 GCA_000987445.1 Candidatus Accumulibacter adiacens
TCCCGCTCCCGCCTCTCGCGCAGTGACATCGCCGCCATTCTGCGCACCCTGCGCCGCTACGCCGGAAAGACGAAGAGCACCGAGATCGTCGTCACGCCCGGCGAAATCCTCGCTGACGAGGATCTGGAAAGCAGCATCGAGGCCGGCAATCCGGACGCGGACACCAAGATCAAGACCGCCATTTCCTGGCTGGAACGTGCCCGCTTCCTCGAGCGCAACGAGAACCACACCCGGGTTTTCCCCGGCAGCCTCAGGGTGCCAAGCATGGAGGCTGCCGCAACGCGTCTCGACAAGGCGGATCTGTCCGCTGACCTGCGCCGCAAGTACCTCGCGCTGGTGTCGCTGTTGATCAACGCGCGCGAGGATGAAGGCATCAGTACCGACGAACTGATGGCCGCGCTCGGCGAGTCCAGCGAGCACATCATTCGCATGCTTCATCAACTGGAGCAGATGGGCGTTCTCAGCAACGACCTGGCGCTGACCGTGCTGCTGCGCAAGGGGGTCAGGGAAGCCAGCAGCGATCGCCTCGCCCGTGCGGCGGAAATGGAAAAGGCAGTCCTCGCGCTGCTCCCCGAGCTGGCGCCGGATGCCGACGATGGCGAGTGGCAGGATGTCAATCTGCGGGGGCTGTGCCAGGATCTCAAGCTACGCAGCGGCATCGACTTCATTCCCGAGCAGCTGATGAAGCTGCTGCACTCGCTGGCGCGGCCTTTTGGCGATGGCGAAAAGGGGCGGCGGGCGTCCTTTGACGTCAAGCTGCTGCGCCGCGAGATTCTCAAGCTGCGCCTGCTGCGCGGCTGGTCCAACATCCGCGAGATCGGCGACAAGCGTCGGGCGGTGGCCACGGTTCTGTTGCAGATGCTGCTCGCCCGGCTCGGCGAAAAGTTGCGCGGCGTCGACCTGCGGGTGGAATGCAAGCTCGGCGACCTGGCGGCGGCGCTGCGCGCAGATCTTGAAATCGGCCCACAGTTGAAGGACGAGCTGACCGCCATCGAGGCCGGCCTGCTCTACCTGCACGACAATGGCGTTGTGGTCCTCGATCGCGGCAAGACGGTCTTCCGCTCGGCGATGACCATCCGCATCACCCCGGAAGAAAAGTCGCGAGGCTTCACCAACGCGGATTTCGAACCGCTCAAGGAACACTACAGCGAAAAGAACTTCCAGATTCACGTCATCCATGAATACGCGAAGCTGGGCCTGAAAAAGCTGTCTGCCGCCTTGAGCTTCGTTTTCGCCTATTTTTCCCTGCCGAAGCTCGAATTCATTCGCCGCTACTTTGCCGGCCGCAAGGAAATCCTGGAACGGGCAACCACCGAGGAATCGTATCGGCGCATCGTCGAAAGCCTGCGCCACCCCCTGCAGCAACGCATCGTTGCCGAAAAGCCCGACGCCAACCGCCTCATCCTTGCCGGTCCCGGGTCGGGAAAGACACGCGTCATCGTGCATCGCGTGGCCTATCTGGCCCGTGTCCTGCGCGAACCCGCGTCGAGCATCCTCGTTCTGACCTTCAACCGCGGTGCGGCCTGGGAGATCCGTCAGCGCCTAAGAAATCTCATCGGCAGCGACGCTGGCGCGGTGACCGTGCTCACCTACCATGCCCTGGCCCTTCGTCTGACCGGCACCAGCCTCGCCGCCCTGGCCGAGCACAGCGGAGACGAACCTGCACGGCAAGGTCTCGACCAGATCCTCGACCAGGCCGTCGCCCTGCTGCAGGGGAAAGCGCCGCCGGGCGAAATCGATGGCGAAGGCGACGAACTGCGCGAGCGACTGCTCGCCGGCTATCGCTACATCCTGGTCGACGAGTATCAGGACATCGACCAGCGCCAGTACGACCTGATCAGCGCCCTCGCCGGCCGCCAGACCCAGGACAAGGATGCCCGCCTGACTGTCCTCGCCGTCGGCGACGATGATCAGAACATCTATACCTTCCGCGGCAGCAGCAACCGCTTCATCCATCGCTTCCAGCAGGACTATCAGGCGACGGTCGAGTATCTCGTCGAAAACTATCGCTCCACCGCCCATATCGTCGCCGCCGCCAATGAGCTCATCGCACCGCATCGCGAGCGGATGAAGATCAAGCACCCGATTCGAATCAACCACTCGCGAAAAACGGACCCGCCAGGAGGACGCTGGCAGCAACTCGATCCATCAGCCCGGGGCCGCGTCCAGGCGCTGCGCGTCCCCAGGGATGCGATCGGCCAGGCCGTCGTGGTGATGGCCGAGCTCGCGCGGCTGAAGGCGCTCGACCCGACCGGCGACTGGTCGGATTTCGCCGTGCTGGCCAGAAACCGGGCCACCCTCGATCCCGTCCGCGCCTGGTGTCACCATAACCACGTCGCCTACCGCCTGTCCGAACGCGACGGCTCCGGACCCAAATTCCACCACACCCGTGAAGCCTGCCGTCTTCTCGACCTGTTGCACAACCAGCCGAACCGTTGCCGCAAGGCGGCCACCCTGTCGCGCTGGTTCGAGGCACGTTTCTCGGACGCGCAGCGCGCCAATCCCTGGCTGGTGATGCTGGCCCAGTTCATCGAGGAGCTGAACTGCGTCTGGGGCGATCTTGCGGTGCCGAGCAGCACGATCATCGACGAACTCTACGAGTTTGCAAGCGACGCCGTCAGATCCGAGCAAGGCCGCCTGACGCTATCCACGGTTCACTCCGCCAAGGGGCGCGAGTTCCGCCATGTCGTGATCCTCGACGGCGGCGACTGGCAGGATGCCTCAGACGACGAACGCCGTCTCTACTACGTCGGCATGACCCGCGCCAAGGAATTGCTCCTGATGTGCGAATCCATGTGCACGACGAACCCCTTCTCCGCACGCCTGTCGGACCCCGGCATCGCCCGGCTTCCGCTGCCCCAGGACATCGAACGCCCGGAAGCCCTTGGCTGGCGGTACCTCTCGCTCGGCTTGGCGGATGTTGACCTCAGCTTCGCGGGGCGACGGCCCTCAGGCCATGCCATTCACCGCGCACTGGAACGGCTCGATCATGATTCGCCGCTGCGAGCGGTTCGAACGGGCAAGCGACTCGAGCTTTGCGCCACGGAGAGCGGACAGGCGGTGGGCGCCATTGCAAGAAACTTCCGACTTCCCGCCGGCCAGATAATTGCCATCAACGTCGACACCCTCGTGCAGCGATTGAAGAAACAATCGAATCCGGATTTTGCCCACCAGCTCAAGGTCGACGCCTGGTGGGTGCCGCTCGCCACCGTGACCATTGCGCCGAATGGGGAGGGTCAGGGCTGTGAAGTGGATAGAGGATCGAACACCGACGCCAGCGTCGAAGTGGCGGCTGGGCCGAGCGTTGAAGTGCCTTGAGTGTTGGGTCGGCAGGATTTCGGCCAGCGTTCCCCATTCGCGGAGAACCCTCGTCTCGCGCCGCTTACTGGGTGTGTTTTTCGCTCAGCTGCTGGACCGCCCAGTCAATCGTTCGCGTGACCAGCGCCTCGCACCAGACAGCGTCGACGGCTGGCGACTGGTCATCAATAACGTCTTCGTAGCGCAGGACATAGAGATCGTCCTTGGCGCGACCCAACAGCGCGAGGGCGTGTTCAATGCTCACACAGCGCATTCTTGAACCAGCCCTTCGCGTGACGCGCGCCATGCCAGAGTGTTCATCATGGTCTTCTGGCGCTCAAAATCAGCCGCGCTCATCACCACCACATCGGCCGGAATCAGCCTTCGCCCGAGTAAAGCGGACAGCCGCGCCATCTCCAAGAACCTGTCAGGCACCACCGGTTCCACCACCAGCAGGTCGAGGTCGCTGTCGACGTCGGCATCACCTCGCGCGCGCGAACCGAACACGATCAGACGGGTGCCAGCGGGTACGGCCTGCGCCAGGCAAGCCAGCGTCTCATCAATCAAGCTCATGCCTTAGCTCTTTCCTGGTGATAACAAGTCATGGAATTCATCCGGCTCACCATTCATTGGCGAGCCGAGCTTCGGTCTCTTACGCTTCAACAGCAGCCTGCGCGCCCGATTTGCAACTGTCTGCTGCCCACTGCCTTGCGCGGCTCAGCGTCCTCGCACTACTGTGACCGGAGTATGCAGACGTCCACGAATATTGCGCTCGGTTCAAAAATGCGGCAGGTTCTCGACATCAGGGCAAACGATTGACATCAACGACCTGCAACTTGCCGCGCCTGCGCGCAGCAAGAGTCTGATCATGATCACCAACAACTATTGATATGATATCCGGCGCCGCGCCGGCCGCGTTACTGTAGCTTGAGTGCCAGATCGACTATATTCCCGAGTCCAACCGTAGCATGACCCGAGGCTTACACATGGCAAGGAGTAGGTGGCAAAACGTGGACGGCGCCTTCGCTGCGCCGGACGAGGCGGCTTTCTGGACCGGCAGGACCTTCGACGACTTCCTGTTCCGACCGCAGAAAACGGATTCGCAGACCCGCCGCAATATCGGCGTGAGCTCGCTGCTGACGGCGGACGTAGTCCTGGATCTGCCGATCGTTTCCTCGAACATGGACAGCGTGACCGGCGCCCACATGGCGCGGGCGATGGCCATGCACGGCGGCATCGGGGTCGTGCATCGTGGCATGAGCATCGAACGCCAGGCGTCCGAAGTCGGCGTGGTTAAACGCAGCCAGAGCGCGGTGATCGCCAAACCGCTTTCCCTGCCGGCCGGCACCACCATCCGCCAGGCGAGGCGTTTCGCGCGGCAGAACGGCATCACCGGCATCCTCATCGAGACGGCCAGCGGCTCGAACGTGCTGGCCGGTTTGCTTTCGAACCGCGACACGCCGGTTTACGGCACTGACGAAGATCGACCGGTCGATGATTTCATGACGCCGCTGTCCCGCCTGGTGACCGGCGCACCGGACATCCCCAATGACGAAGCCGAGAAGCTGATGTTCGAACACCGCATCGAGCGCCTGCCGCTGATCGATGGCGCGAATCGCATCCATGGGCTGATCACGCGCCGCGACATCAATCTCAAGCGCGAACGGCCCGGCGCCAGCAAGGACGGCGCCGGCCATTTGCGCTGCGCCGCGGCGGTCGGCGCGCGCGGCGATTATCTGGAGCGGGCCGCCGCGCTGCTCGAGGCCGGCGCCGATCTGCTGTTCATCGACATCGCCCACGGCCACTCGGCAATCATGGAGCAGGCGGTCGCCGGGCTGCGGGGCAAGTTCGGCAGCGTGCCGCTGGTTTGTGGCAACGTCGCCACCGGCGCCGGCGCGCGCTTCATGCGCGATATCGGCGCCGATGCCGTCAAGGTCGGCGTCGGGCCGGGCCGCGGCTGCCGCACGCGGCTGGAAACGGCGGCCGGCGTGCCACAGCTGCAGGCCATCCGCGAGGCCTATCTCGCCGTCGGTGACCGCTTGCCGATCATGGCCGACGGCGGCGTGAAAACCGACAAGGATATCTTTCTCGCCCTGATCTGCGGGGCGTCGACGGTGATGCTCGGCAGCGCGCTGTCCGGTACCGACGAGGCGCCGGGCCGCGTGATCGAGGATCCGGCGACGCAGATGAAGAAGAAGATCTACCGCGGCATGACCTCGCCCGAGGCGGTGCTGGAAACGCTGTACGACAGCGGCAGCAGCGAAGAGCTCGACGCGGCGCTCGAAACCCCGCCCGAAGG
>LBIU01000402.1 GCA_000987445.1 Candidatus Accumulibacter adiacens
CTGACCGGCGACATCTATTTCGGGCAGCCGCGCGGGATCGAGATGCGCGATGTCGATGGTCGTCAGGAGCGCTTCGGATTCAACACCATGCATTACAGCGAAAGCGAGATTCGCCGCATTCTGAGGGTGGCCTTCGAGGCGGCGCGCAAGCGCAGCGGCAGGCTGTGCTCGGTGGACAAGATGAATGTTCTGGAAACGACGCAGCTGTGGCGCGACGTGGCCATCGAGACGGCGGCCGACTATCCCGATGTCGAGCTCAGCCACATGCTGGTGGACAATGCGGCGATGCAATTGGTCCGCAATCCGAAGCAGTTCGACGTCATCGTTACCGGCAACATGTTCGGCGATATTCTTTCCGACGAGGCGGCGATGCTCACCGGTTCGATCGGCATGCTGCCTTCGGCGTCGCTGGACGCCAACAACAAGGGCATGTATGAGCCCTGTCACGGCTCGGCGCCGGACATCGCCGGCAAAGGCCTGGCCAATCCGCTGGCGACGATCCTCTCGGCGGCGATGATGTTGCGCTACACTTTTACGCGCCATGACGCAGCGCTACGTATCGAGAAGGCGGTCAAGAAAGTCCTTGGCCAAGGCTACCGGACGGCTGACATCCATGAGCCGGGAATGCGGCAGGTCGGTACCCGGGCCATGGGCGATGCGGTACTGGCAGCGCTGCAGGTCGAGTGAGTGCGGTGAGTGAAGTGATTTCGTGGGATTTCTCAGAGGCAAGCAAATGAACAAGGTAGGTCTGGTCGGCTGGCGCGGCATGGTTGGCTCGGTGCTGATGCAACGCATGGTGGCAGAGGGCGATTTCGAGCATATCGAACCCCTCTATTTCTCGACCTCGACAGTCGGCGGCAAGGCGCCGCTGCTGGCTGGCAAGGAAGCGGGCAGCCTGCAGGACGCGATGTCCGTCGAGGCTCTCAAGCAGATGGACATTGTCATCACCTGTCAGGGTGGCGACTACACCAAGGACGTCTTTCCGCGACTGCGCGCCGCCGGCTGGAAAGGGCACTGGATCGACGCCGCGTCGGCGCTGCGCATGCAGGACGATGCGGTGATCATCCTCGATCCGGTGAATCGCGAGGTCATCGATGACGCGCTGGCCAAGGGCGGCAGGAACTGGATCGGCGGCAACTGCACCGTCTCGCTGATGCTGATGGGGTTCGGCGGACTGTTCCGCCACGATCTCGTCGAGTGGGTCAGCGCGATGACCTACCAGGCGGCATCGGGTGCCGGCGCGCAGAACATGCGCGAGCTCCTGTTGCAGATGGGCGCGCTGTACGATGCGGTGAAGGTGGAACTGGCCGATCCGGCGTCGGCGATTCTCGATATCGATCGCAAGGTTGCTGAAACGATGCGCTCGGCGGACTTCCCGACGCGGAACTTCCGTAATACGGCCCTGGCCGGCAGCGTCATTCCGTGGATCGATGCCTCGGTCGACGGTGGGCAGTCGAAGGAAGAGTGGAAAGGTGGCGCCGAGTGCAACAAGATCCTCGGCCGCCCGCCCTTCCGTTCGCCGGGCAGCATTCCGGTCGATGGCCTCTGCGTACGTGTCGGGGCGATGCGTTGCCATTCGCAGGCCCTGACCATCAAGCTCAAGCGCGATCTGCCGTTAGATGAAGTCAAGGAGATCATCGCGCAGGCGAATCCTTGGGTGCGGGTGATTGAGAACGAACGCGAGATCAGCGAGCGCGAGTTGACGCCGGCGGCGGTTACCGGCAGCTTGACGGTTCCGGTCGGGCGGCTGCATAAACTGGCGATGGGCGCGGACTACCTTGGCGCTTTCACGGTTGGCGATCAGTTGCTCTGGGGGGCGGCCGAGCCGCTTCGTCGCATGCTTCGCATCCTGGTTGACAACTGATTGAAGTTGAACGGAAACCCCGGTTCCGGAAAACCGGTTTTTCTGCTTTCGCAGGGCCTTGATTCAGAAGCAAGTTTAGCTTGCATGGCTAACTTCATGATGTTATTTTAATAATCCCGATT
>LBIU01000403.1 GCA_000987445.1 Candidatus Accumulibacter adiacens
CCAAGGCCCTTGGGCTGCCATAGTCGCTGTCGGTGAGGCGGTCCTTGATTGCGTACAGCGATTGCTGCTGCGTCGTCACCAGATCATCCGAGCCGAGCAGTTGGCCGGTGCCGACAAACACCACCGGGTAGCTGCCGACCTTGCCGAGTTCGGGCTTGCCGGTAACCGGCTGAGCATTGCCGCCGGCGTCGACCAGGGTGGCCAGCCGTTGCGCGTCGTAGACCGGCGGATCTGCAATGACGCCGATGTCGCCGTTGACGTCGAAGCGCCACAGGTTGCCGAGCTGGTCGCCCCCGTAGACGCGCTGCGTGGTGTTGTTGTTGTCCGGGAAGTTCGCCCAGCCGGCAATCCGCGCCAGACCGCTCGGCGTGTCGGTATCGCCGACGTCGGTGCTGATCGTGCGAATGACGGTACCGGAGGCGGCGTCGAGAATGAACAGTCGTCCTTTTCCGTCGCCTGGGGCAACGTTGTTGTAGCCAGAGGCGACAATGACCACCCAGGTGCCATCCTTGAGTTTGGTGATCACCGGGTTGCCGTAGGTGTAGCCGAGGTTGTCGTTGGTGAACTCCCACAGGCCTTTGGGCGCAGCCGGATCGGTGATGTCCAGCGCGTAGTAGCCGCGTCCGCCATTGTTCAGGCCGCCGACCAGGATCGTCTTCCAGCTCTTTACTTCGCTGTCCTTGTCGTAGATGTCACCAGCGACGGGCGTGCCATCGACCAGGAACTGATGGCCATTGGGCACGGCGTACTTCTTGTCGGCCAGCTGGTAGAGGCGGGGCATGACGATCGCTGGCACATAGGCCCAGGCTTCCTCGCCGGTTGCCGCATCGAAGGCGTGCAACATGCCGTCGTTGGCGGCGACGTAGACCCTGCCGGCTCGAGTCTTGTTGGTGGTCTTGAAGGCGCTGTACTGCAGGTCCGCATAATTCCACGGCGATCCCTGCACATAGACCGCTTCGGAGCCGACGATGTCGCCGAGCAGATGCGCTCGTCGGCGGTAGTAGCTGCTGAGGTCGTCTTCCGAACCTTCGTGGCTCTGGTCGCCGCGAACGAAGTTGAACAGCGGTTCGCCCTGGGCCTTGTCTTTCGTTTCGGAGGTCAGACAGATCGTACCGACCAGGCAGAAATGTGACAGCGTATCGATCGCCGGCCGTTTGAAGTATTCCTTCTCGGCGTCGCTCAGCTCGGCATACAGGAAAGGCCTGAGCTTGTCGTCCGAGGCGGCGGCCGCATCGTAGGTGTAGATGGTGCGCGCGGTGTGCGTGCCCTTCGCAACCTTGGCGTCGAGTAGAGCCTGTGCCTCCCAGACGGGCGTCGAGAGCTCGCCAGTGCTGGCGTTAACGCTGCGCTTGACGACTTCCCCGGCCCAGTCACCCGCGGTGAACGAGACCTCGAAGAGGCTGTTTTCGCCGCCCGACACCAGGTTCGGACTGGTCACCGTGACTGCCGACAGTGCGCCGGCCTTGATGCCGACGTTCTTCAAGGCGTCGCTGAGACCGGTCGCCAGGGAGGACGGATCGGTGGCGCTGAAGTAGGTGCCGCGGCCGTTGACCGCGGCGTGCCAGAGGTCGTCGATATTGGTCTGTGAGTTGCTGGCTGGCTTTGGCCAGTTGCACTCGCCGGTACTCTGCCAGGAGCAGGTGCCGGTGCCAGGGTCGGCGTCTTCACCGGACTCGATGCTGTTGAAATCCGGGCTCTTGGCGCTCTGGTAGTCCCGGTCGTATTGCATCAGTCCCGAGGCGCCCAGACCGAGTGTATAGGTGTTCATCTTTTGCCAAGGGAACTCCGCTTTGTCATCGTTCTTGCACACGTTGGGCTCGTCGATCTTGCTCTCGCCGGATTCACAGCGAGACGAATCGCGCAAGTCGGTCTTCCAGTAGTATTCGGCGACGTCAGCCAGGGTGTCGCTGGTCGGACCGAGCGTGCCGGCGCTGCTGCATTTCGTCGTCACCCAGTTGTTGTCCTTGCTGGCCTCTGACGGCTTGCAGTTGGCGCCGGCTGCGACATCGTTCGGGCCGTCGCTCTTCGGGAAGCAGCGTGTTCTCTTGAAGCCGTTTTTCTCGTCGGGTTCGGCTTCCACGCACTCTTCAGTGGGCGGTACATGGGTTGTCACCGTGGGCAGCTTGCGGTAGGTGCAGCTGCTGGTGCGCCCGGCGACCGTCGTTTCGCCCTTGTCGCATGCGTCAACATCGGCGTCCTGAACTGTCCTGGGTATGCACCTCCGGCTGTCAGTCGGCGCGCACGGGGTGGTGCTCACCCAGTCAGCCAGGTCGGTCCACTTGGGCTCGCCGCATTCGGTGCCATCGATTGGCGTGCATGAGCTCTGATCCACCCAGGGGGTCCAGACGGGGTCGCCGCATTTCGTTGCCAGGCCCACGGTGTAGCTCGTTGGCCCAACGGATGGATCCCGCTTGGTGCACGACGGGCGATCGGTCGGATCGCTCCAATTGTCGTATCGGCACTCGCGAACGCCGTCCGACGCGTTGCACGAGGCAACATCAACCCAGGCGGTCCAGTCCTTCCGACATTCGGTGGCGATGCCGACGGTGTAGTCTGTGGGCCCTGTGGAGCGTTTCAGCTCGGGGCAGGCAGCGACATTGACCCAGTCGCTCTTCAGTGAATATTGGCACCAGGTTTTTCCGCTAACGACTCTGCAGGAGTCCGTCGCCCTGAAAGCCGCCCCTACCGTCTGGCACTCTGTCTTGTCCTTTTCCGGGATGCAGGTGGCGGTATCGGTAAACGGCGTCCAGACGTTCTGGCACTCCACTTTCCGTGCGTAAACTCCCTTCGCTGGCAGTACTTCCGTGCACGAGGCGGTGTCGCTCCAATCGCTCGGTTCGAGGTATCGACACTCCGTTTTCGCTTTCCCGACGCCGACTTCGCACGACTCGACGGCTCTCCAGCTGCGGTCGATTCGGCACTCCTTTTTCGTCAGCAGCGTATAGGGCGATTTGGTCGAGTAGGATTCCTCACAGTCGGCGTCGTCAAACCAGTCGGTGGGATCTTCGTAGCTGCATTTTACCGAGCCCGCTTTTTCGACGCATTCCGAGGTGGCTACTGCACTGCTCCAGCCGTTCCTCGTGCAGACACGCGCGAGACCAACTGTGTACTCGGGGCCCTTCGATTGCGGTGTTTCCTGGCAGTCGTCAACGGCCCTGAGCGGTGACCAATCTGTGTAACGGCATCTCGTAACATCGGTGACGGCTTTGCACGACGACACGTTGACCCAGGTTTCTGGCCAGATCGATCGACAGCCTTCCACCCATATGCTGAGCGTGTAGGTCGGTCCGCGGGGTTTCGCGACCGCCTGGCAGGTGTCGGAGTTTACCCATCTGCCCGCCCTGTACTGGCAGCGAGAATCGGTGGTGTAGGTCTTGGTGTCTTCTCCGCCACTACCTGTGACGCCGCCTTCGACTACGGTGCAGCTTGCAACATCCTTCCAGCCGGACTCCTTCAACTGGGCGCACCTAACGGCGCCCGCCCTCGGCGTGCACTTGTCGACATTACTCCAATCGGTCCAGCGGGTGCCGCCGTCGCTCGATGTCTGCTGCTGTACCTGGGTCAGGTTCTGCTGCAACTGGCGGGGATAGCTCTGCCCCTGGACGGTGTCCATCTGCAGTTGCGAGGTTTGTTCCTGATCCTGCTTCTTCGTTTGCTTATGCAGGGTGAGCGTTCGTGCCTGTAGCGTGTCGATCTTGGCCTGCACCCCCGTCGTCCGGATTTGTGGCTGCGTCTTTGTTCGGCTTTGCAGTTGCGACCGGGTGTTGCTCTCGAGTTGCCAGGTCTGGCTCTGCCACTGCGTTTTCTCCCGCATCTGGAGCTGCGCCGTCTGCGTCTGCTGCGTCCTTGTCCGCATCGGTACCCGCTTTTCCTGGCTCTGGCTCTGGACGATCGTCAAATGCGCCTGCTCCAGTGTGGGTTCGACTGTTTTTTCCGTCCACGTCTTGGTTTCCTGCTCTTTCGGGCCGCCGCCGTCAAGTTGCGGGCGCACCTCCAGCCCTGGGCCATCCTGATCACCCACCGGTGTGGTGCCGTCCAACTGGAAGCCCTGCACGGGTGTGGCGGCGTCAAACTGGCCTTCTAGCCCGTTGTTCCAGTAGCCGTCGGTCGACAGAATGGTGACGTTTTGTTGGCAGTAGAACTGTACCGGGTCCTCGACCGTAACGCCGTTGAGTTCGGTCAAACGGCCACCGTACAGCCGGCCGGCGTTCGACAAGGCGACACGCAAGGGGGTTTGTTTGCCAGGAGCCGCCTTGAAGAGCTTGTCGTACCAGGCTTTCTTATGGGCGGCGTCGAATGAGTCGAGATTCAGGAAATCCGTGAACTGATTGTTGTTGATGGTCATGTAGCCGACGCGGTAGCTCTTGCTGATCGGCTGGAACGACAGGCTACTCGCCGTTTTCATCGTCTGCATGCGCGTGTGGTAATACGCCCACCAGTTGGCGTAGTTGGTCATTTCCTCTGCGTAGGTGCAGGTGTCGGCCTGGCAGTCGCTGCGCCGGGTGTCCTTGACCGGGAATACCGTCGAGGGGGTGATTACGGTGAGCAGGTTTTCTCCCGGCGCCTGGTTCGTCGATGGACGGTCGAAGACGGTGGTCGTGATGGTCATCTCGCCGCTCGCGGAAATGGCCGGTTTTTCCTCGGCCGCGGGGATGCCCGGAGCGCTGATGACGACCGTCTTGCCGGCGGCGACGGCGCTGTAGCCGGCGATTGTGCAGGCGCCAGCCTTGGCGAAGGTGCAGGCATTGATGCTGGCGGCGACGTTCTTGGCCACCGTCTCGGGCAAGATCGAGGCAACTGTCGGCGCCGACAAGATCACCTCGTCATGGACGGTGATCTTGGTGATCGAAGTGCTGTCGGTTCCTCCGATGGAGATGGTGCTGGCGCGTGGCGCCGGCATGCGCGGAAAGTTGAAGGCGGTATTGTCGCCGGCGGGATCGATCTCGGTCGCCTGGCATTCGCCGGAAGCGGGGTTCTTGGCGGCGGCAGCGGCCGCCGATTTGCACCAGCGCAGGTAGGCGGGATACGGATATTCCGCACTCTTCGCGCTGGCCGCGACGCAGGTTTTCATGCTTCGATTGCTGCAGAATTCGCCGGGCACGGTCGTGTAGTAGTAGGCGTTGCCGATCAGGCTGATGGCGGTGTCGCTCTGCACGTTGTAGCCATCGTTCTTGACCACCCTCCAGTCGTCGGTGATGTCACTGGTCTGGCTGGGGAAGCTGGTGGTGTCAGCGCTGCCGTCGGCCTGGAAATACTTGGGCGGCGTATAGGTGATCGCCGGGTTGTAGGCGATGCCGTTGAACCTTGCGTTGCGCTGCTGATACAGAGGGAACGATCGCGCCCCATCCTTGTCACCGGCCCAGTCCGGCAGGAACGGCCAGTCCATACTGTCCGAGTCGTCGAGGACGAACAGGATGTTCGGCGAGATGGCGACCGACGAGGCTCCGGACATCGGCGAAGTCGCCAGTTGCGTGGTGCCAGCGTCGACGGCTGTGGCGACGAGGAACAAGGCGACCAGTGTGCTCGACCGGGTCATGTGTTTGATGGTTTCCATGGCGAACTCCTCGTCAAATACTCTGGGGACCTATAGTGCAACGATCGTCTGGATGTAGGCGACGGTGTTGCGTGGTCCGGTGATGCGCGTGGTGATCCGGTAATACACCTGAGTGTTGGTCAGCGGCTGGACGCCGCCGGCGCCGAAGCTGCCGCCGGTGCTGATCGAGGCGGGTTGCTTGGCGCAGTTGGCGAGGTGTGGCGCACCTCGTTGTTCACACAGGCGATGTACGACGTACGCGACGGTGTTGCCAGCGGCGTCTGGTGCGCTGGCAACCGCCTGGGCGGCGAGCGTAGCGATCCAGAACGCATCCCACGATTGGCCTATTGCGGGGTCCTGCCTGAGGGCAACGTAGCCGTTGGCGTCGGTAATCCCCGGCGCGACGGCAACGGGATTGCTGTCCTGGTGCAGCGCGGTGTCGCCCAGCG
>LBIU01000404.1 GCA_000987445.1 Candidatus Accumulibacter adiacens
CGCTGGGCGAAAGCGTTGCCATTGGCCAGGTATTGCACGACCAGCGCGACACTGGTGATCAGGCCGGCAACGAACCCCCCGCCGGGCAGATTGTGACCGCGCAGGAAAATGTACACGGAAACCGTCAGCGTCAAGGGTAGCAAGGGGCGCATCAGCATCGAAAGGAACAGCGGGTGGGCCTCGCGCGACCATGGGCGACCGTCGCTATCGCGACTTGGCGCGGTCAGGAGCAGGCGGTCGAGCAGGGCGTGCGAAGCCAGGGCGACCATGGCCAGGACGGTGATTTCGCCGAGAGTGTCGAAACCGCGGAAGTCTACCAGGATCACATTGACGACATTGGTGCCGCCACCGCCGGGAACCGCTTCGCGAAGATAGAAACCGGAGATCGTTTCCAAGGGCGCAGCCAGCATCTGCAGGGTGATCAGCAGCATGCCTCCGCCAGCGAATATCGCCAGCAGCAGGTCGCGGGTTAGTCGACCGGCGCTGCTTCTCGGTGCGTCGCGCGCCGGCAGGTAATAGAGGACCAGCAGCATCAGGATGATGGTCCCGGTTTCGACGGCCAGCTGGGTCAGCGCCAGATCCGGTGCCGACAGGCGAACGAAGGTCAGCGCCACGATCAGACCGGCGACGCCGACCAGAATTACCGCCAGCAAGCGTTTCCGATACAGCAGCGTGCCTCCCATGCTGCCCAGCACGAGCGCGAACAGGGCAATGTAGGCGGCCTCGCCGGCCGGCTGGACGGGTAGCCGGACCGCCGCCGCGGGTCCCGAGAAGAAGGCCCAGCCGCCGAGCGCCAGGACAAAGGCGAAGAGCAGCGCGTTATAGCGTTGCAGCGAGCCATTATCGAGCACCGCCACGACGCGGCGCGCAGCGGCGGCGAGCAGGCGGTAGATGCGCTCGAAGGCGGTGCGCGGTCGCAGTGGCGGCAGTTGTGCCTGCCAGGCGAACAGCGGACCGCGCAGCGCGTAGATGAAAATGCCGCCGGCCAGGGCCAGCAGGCTCATCATCAAGGGCCGATTGAAGCCGTGCCAGAGCGCCAGTTCGAATGCCGGCAGGGGTGTTTGCAGCGTCGCTGCAGCGGCGACGTCGAGCAGTGGAGCGACGGTCCATCCCGGGAAGATGCCAACCAGCAGACAAAGCAGGACCAGCAGTTCTATCGGCGCACGCATCCAGCGGGGTGGCTCGTGCGGCTCGCGCGGCAGGTTAATCGGCTCGCCATTGAAGAAGACGTCGTGAACGAAGCGCAGGGAGTAGGCGACCGCGAGCATGCCGGCAATCGTGGCGACCAGTGGCAAGAGCCAGTCGATGGCTTCGAATTGCGGGTGAGCGACGGTTTCCGCAAAGAACATCTCCTTGCTCAGGAAGCCGTTCAGCAGCGGCACGCCGGCCATCGAACTGGCGGCGATGATTGCCAGGCTGGCGGTGATCGGCATGCGTTTGAACATGCCATTGACGCGGCGCATGTCGCGCGTGCCGCATTCGTGGTCGATGACCCCGGCGGCCATGAACAGCGAGGCCTTGAAGATCGCGTGGTTGATGATGTGAAAGACGCCGGCGACGATCGACAGCGGCGTGTCGAGACCGAACAGTAGGGTGATCAGGCCCAGATGGCTGATCGTCGAGTAAGCGAGCAGGCCCTTGATATCGTGCCGGAAAAGTGCCGTCGCCGCAGAGTACATCAGGGTCACTGCGCCGGTTCCGCTGACCAGCCAGAACCACAGGTCGGTGCCGCCGAGCGCCGGGTACAGGCGGGCGAGCAGGAAGACGCCGGCCTTGACCATGGTCGCCGAATGCAGGTAGGCGGATACCGGTGTCGGCGCCGACATGGCGTTCGGCAACCAGAAGTGGAAGGGAAACTGGGCCGACTTGGTGAACACGCCGAGCAGGATCAGGATCAGCATCGGCGCGTAGAAGGGGTGCGCGCGAATCTGGTCGCCGGCCGCCAGAATCACCGAAAGCTCGTAGCTGCCGGCGATATGGCCGAGCAGGAGGATGCCGGCAAGCAGCGCCAGGCCGCCGCCGCCGGTGACCGCCAGGGCCATGCGGGCGCCGATTCGCGACTCGTACTTGTCGTGGCTGTAGGCGACGAGCAGGAACGAGGAGAGGCTGGTGATCTCCCAGAAAACCAGCAGCAGGAGCAGGTTTTCGGAAAGCACGACGCCGAGCATCGCCGCCATGAACAGCAGCAGAATCGAATAGAAGCGCCCCATGCGGTCGCTTCCCGGCAGATAGTAGAAGGCATACAGCACGACCAGCAGGCCGATGCCGCAAATCAGCACGCTGAAGAGAAACCCGAGACCATCCATGCGCAGGCTGAGGTCCAGCCCGTAGGTGGGTAGCCAGGGCCAGCTGGCGACTTGCGTTGTGCCGGCAAAGACGGCGGGCGCCAGCTGTAGCACCAGCGCCAGACAGGCGCTGATGACCGCTGCCGCGGCCAGCGTGGCCGCGACGCGCCCGAAGCGCTGCAGCAGCAGCGGCAGCAGAAACGCGGCAAAGGCCGTGCCGGGAATTGCCAGGAGCAGCAGGTTCGAATTCACAAAGGCCGATCCAGGAGTGAATTGTCCGGGGGTGGCTCGGAGGGGCTGAAGGTGCGACTATTACAGAAAATGCAGTTTTCCGCTCGCTCATCGTGGCGAGCGCGCTGCTCGCCCGCGTTGCCGGGCTTGGCGGTGCTTGTCCAGGGCGTCGTTTCGCTCGGCTGGCTCCGCCAAGCGCCTTGGGGCGGATTATAACCTCCTGCGAAGCCGGCGGCCGAGCCGCCCTCGGGAAGACCGTCCGTCCGAGCGGGTCTGGGCACGCGCGGCTGCGTCATCGCTCCGACACATTGGCCGCGTAGCCTGCTGGCTGTTCTCCTCACTGCCAACACGAGTGCAAGCCAATGAGCGATCACCTCAGCAAACAATTCGATCTGGAACTTGAACACATCCGCACCCGCATCCTGCAGATGGGCGGTCTGGTCGAGAGTCAGGTGCAGGCAGCAATCGCAGCCTTCAGCAGCGGCAATCTGGAGTTGATGCAGCAGGTGGTCGAACGCGACCGCGAAGTCGACGCCAACGAGGTGGGCATCGACGAGGAGTGCACCCTGTTGATTGCCCGTCGGCAGCCGACAGCCCGCGATCTGCGCCTGGTGATGGCCGTTTCGCGCATCGTCACCGATCTCGAGCGGGTCGGCGACAAGGCGGCGAAAATCGCCAACATGTCGCGCAAGTTGTACGCCGCCGGCAGCCAACGCATCCCGCGGCTGTCCGATATCCAGCATTGCGGCCGGCTGGCCACGGACATGCTGCAGGGTGCCCTCGACTCGCTGGCGCGCATGGACGTCGATACCGCCCGCGAGGTCATCGGCGCCGACAAGGCAATCGATGCCTCGTTCAACGCCATCCTGCGGCAGTTGATCACCTACATGATGGAGGACCCGCGGACGATCAGCGAAGCCCTGGACATCATCTGGATCGCCAAGGCCATCGAACGTGTCGGCGATCACGCCTCGAACATTGCCGAAAACGTCATCTACGTCGTCAGCGGCGATGATGTTCGGCACACCGGTGCGGCGCGCATGAAGGCGGAGGGCGCGTGACCGGTCCGGCGACTATCAGCCTGCCGCGCGTTCTCGTCGTCGAGGACGACAGGGGTATTCAGGAATTGCTGCGCTTCGCCTTGCTGCGCGGTGGTTACCAGCCGCTCTGCGCCGACAGCGCGGAGCACGCTGAAACCCTC
>LBIU01000405.1 GCA_000987445.1 Candidatus Accumulibacter adiacens
TCGCGCGCTACCGCCAAGCCAAGCCCACGCGCCGCGCCGGTAACGACGGCAAGTTTTTGCGTTAGCATTTGTTTCTCCGCTTCTCTCACCTCAAAACGCCAATCATGCAATGGTCTGACGCGATCGGCAAGCGACACGATCGCTACGCGGACACGCCGCGAATCGTCTCGCTGGTGCCCAGCCTCACCGAACTGCTGGTCGATCTTGGCCTTGCCGAACGGATCGTCGGCCGGACCGGCTTCTGCGTCCATCCGCGACAGGTCGTTCGCCGGCTGCCGAAGCTTGGCGGCACCAAGGGTTTTGCGATCGACAAACTGCGCGCGCTGGCGCCGACACACGTGCTGGTCAACATTGATGAAAACCGCCGCGAAGAAGTCGAAGCCCTGCAGGCCTTCGTGCCGCAGGTGATCGTCACCCACCCGCTGGCGGTACGCGACAACCTGGCCCTGTACGCGTTGCTCGCGGGTATCTTCGGTGGCCAGCCCGGGGTCGAAGCACGCGCCAGGGCACTGGCCGCCGACTTCGCGCGCGAATGGAGCGCGCTGAGCGCCCAGACGGCGACACTGCCGCGACAACGCGTGCTCTACCTGATCTGGCAGCATCCCTGGCTCAGCGTCGCCCGCGACACCTACATTTCGCGCATGCTGGCCGCCGCCGGCTGGGACAGCCTGCCGACCGAAAGCGCGCTGCGCTACCCCGAAGTCGAGCTGCCAGCGCTGGCCCGGCAGGCGGATTGGCTGCTGCTGTCCAGCGAACCCTACCCCTTTCGCGACCAACACCTGCGCCAGCTGGCCGAGCAACTGCCGACCACACGCGCCACGCTGATCGACGGTGAAATGGTCTCCTGGTATGGCAGCCGGGCGATTCGCGGCCTGGCCTATTTGCGCCGCCTGCGTGCCCGTCTGGCGCAGGTGCCGCGAACTTGATTCGAGCCGTTCATCCGGGATCACCCGAATTCATCCGAATTGACCCGAATCAAGTGCCAAATCGCGGTGCTGACTATACTGGCCAGTTCTCGTCACTGACCGGCTTCGCCGAGGTTTCACATGTCGCGCATGCACGTTCCCGAACTGATTTGCCCGGCTGGCAGCCTGCCAGCCCTCAAGGCGGCGGTAGACCACGGCGCCGACGCGGTCTACCTCGGCTACCGTGACGACACCAACGCACGCAACTTCGCCGGCCTCAATTTCGATCACAAGGCGATGCTCGAAGGCATCCGTTACGCCCAATCACGGCAGCGCAAGGTGTTGATGGCGATCAACACCTTCGCCCAGCCCGGACGCGTCGCCGACTGGCGGCGCGCGGTCGATGGTGCGGCCGCTCTCGGCGTCGACGCGGTGATTCTTGCCGACGTCGGCCTGCTCGACTACGCCAGCCGCCGCC
>LBIU01000406.1 GCA_000987445.1 Candidatus Accumulibacter adiacens
CAGGAGGTCAAGGAGCGGCTCGCCGGGGCGACGATGGCCATCGTCAACAAGCTGCAGATCGACGCCGAGCTGATCGCCGCGCTGCCCGCCCTGCAGATGATCGCCGTCGCCGCGACCGGTGCCAACAACATCGATCTCGACGCCTGTCGCGCGCACGGCATTGTCGTCTCGAACATCCGCGGCTACGCCGCGCATACCGTTCCCGAGCACGTGCTGGCGATGTTGCTGGCGCTGTCGCGCAATATCTTCGCCTATCGCCAGGCGGTCGCCGACGGCCGCTGGCAGCGTGCCGAGCAGTTCTGCTTTTTCGACTACCCGATCCACGACCTGCACGGCGCGACCCTGGCACTCATTGGCAGCGGCAGCCTCGGCAACGGCGTCGCACGCCTGGCCGGTGCCTTCGGAATGCACGTGCTGCGCAGCGAACGCAAGCATGCGCTGAGCGTTCGCCCCGGTTACACGCCGTTTGCCGAAGCGCTGCGCGACGCCGACGCGGTTTCGCTGCACTGCCCGCTGACCGCTGAAACCGGCAAGCTGATCGGCGAAACCGAACTGCGTTCGATGAAGCCGTCAGCCCTGTTGATCAATACCGCACGCGGTGGCCTGGTGGACGAGGCGGCGCTCGCCCGGGCGCTGCAGGAAGGCTGGATTGCCGGCGCCGGTTTCGACGTCCTCAGCGTCGAGCCCCCAGGCCGCGACAACCCCCTGCTCGCTCCCGAACTGCTGGCCTTACCCAATTTCATGCTCACCCCGCACATCGCCTGGGCCAGCCAGCCAGCGATGCAGGTCCTCGCCGATCAGCTGATCGGCAACCTCGAAGCCTTCGCCCGCGGCGAGCCACGACACGTGCTGACATGAAGCGCGCAGCGCCATCGCCGGCCGCCCGCTCTCCCGCGCGACGATCTCCGGAGCGCCGCAGCCGCGCCACCCATCGTCCCTCCCTCCTCGCGCGGGAGGGGGTGGCGAGAGGGGAAACGGCGGGGAGGCTTTCCCCTTCCCCTCAGAGCTCATGCGCTTCCTGCTCTTCCTCCTGCTGAGCTGTTTTGCCAGCATCGCCAGCGTCGCCAACGCCCAGCCGACAAGAGTCGCTGCCGCCTCCGATCTGCAGTTCGCACTGACCGAGATCGTGGCCCGTTACGAGCAGGAGAGCGGCAACAAGGTCGTCGTCTCCTTCGGCTCCTCGGGTAACTTCGCCCGCCAGATTCCGCAGGGAGCGCCTTTCGACCTCTTCCTCTCGGCCGACGAAGCGTACATCTTCCGCCTCGCCGGGCAAGGCCTGTTGCGCGACCAGGGCCAGCTCTACGCGATCGGGCGTCTCGCCTTGCTGGCGCCGCATGGCTCGCCGCTGCAGGTCGACGGCGAACTGCGCGACCTGGCGGCGGCGCTCGTCGATGGTCGCCTGCAGCGTCTGGCGATCGCCAATCCGCAGCACGCACCGTACGGGCGCGCTGCCCGTGCCGCCCTCGAACGTGCCGGCCTCTGGCCAGCGCTGCAGGGCAAGCTGGTGCTCGGCGAGAACGTCGCCCAGGCGGCGCAATTCGCACTCAGCGGTTCGGCGCAGGGCGGCATCGTCGCCTGGTCGCTGGTCAAGGCCCCCGAACTGGCCCGGCACGGCGTCGCCGCGCGGCTTCCCGAAAGCTGGCACCCGCCGCTGCGCCAGCGCATGGCGCTGACCCGTCACGCCGGTGAAGAGGCCGGTCGCTTCTACGACTATCTGCAACAACCGAGCGCGCGAGCCATCTTCGAGCGCTACGGTTTTTCACTACCGGCCGGCGGCAGTCGGTGAATGAAGTGAGCTCAGCCAGCGCAGCCATCGCCGTGATCGACTGGCAGGCACTCTCGCTGTCGCTGCAACTGGCCAGCGCCACGGCGCTCTTGCTGCTGCCCTTGGCAATCTGGCTGGCACGCCTGCTGGCCTGGTCGCAGTTTCGCCACCAGGGGGCGCTAGAAGCGGCGATCCTGCTGCCGCTGGTGCTGCCGCCGACCGTTCTCGGCTACTACCTGCTGCTCGGCTTCGGCGGGGCTTCGCCGCTTGGCCAGGCCTACCACGCGCTGACCGGACGGGCGCTGGTGTTCAGCTTCGACGGCCTGCTCGCCGCGTCGCTGATTTTCAACCTGCCCTTCGCCGTGCAGCCGATGCAGCGTTCCTTCGCCGCCATCCCGCGCGAAGTCCGCGAAGCGGCCTGGGTCTCCGGGCTGTCGCGCTGGCAGACCTTCCTGCGTATCGAGCTACCGCTGGCCTGGCCGGGAATCGCCGCCGCGCTGGCGCTGACGTTCGCGCACACGCTTGGCGAGTTCGGCGTCGTGCTGATGGTCGGTGGCAGCCTGCCCGGCGAGACCAAGACCGTCGCCATCGCCATCTACGATCAGGCGCAGGCCTTCAACGACGCGGCGGCGGCCGGCATGTCGGCGCTGTTGCTGGTGCTGTCCTTCGTTGCCGTGCTGCTGGTCAGCCGCCTCGGTCGTTCGGCGCTGCGCCGGTGAAGCTTGTCGCCCGCCTCGAACAGAGCGCGCCGATTCCGCTGGCCGCCGACATCGCTTGCGATAGCGGCGAGTTGCTGGCTCTGGTCGGTCCTTCCGGCAGCGGTAAATCGACCATTCTGCGCTGCCTGGCCGGCCTGCACCGCCCCGCAGGCGGCAGCGTTCGCTGCGGCGACGAAACCTGGTTCGATGCCGTCCGCGGCATCGATGTCACCCCGCAGCGGCGGCGCGTCGGTTTCGTCTTTCAGCATTACGCACTGTTTCCGCACCTCAGCGCGCAGGCCAATGTGATGCTCGCGCTGCAGCACCTGCCGGCGCGCGAGCGCGCTGCGAAGGCACGCCACTGGCTGGCGCGCAGCAAGCTCGAAGGCCTGGAAGAGAGGCGCCCGGCGGAACTCTCCGGCGGCCAGCAGCAGCGCGTGGCGATTGCCCGCGCGCTGGCGCGCGAACCACAGGTGCTGCTGCTCGACGAAGCTTTCTCGGCGGTCGATCAGGTGACCCGCCGCAAGCTGCTGCGCCAGCTGATCGAAATGCGCCGCTCGCTGGCCATCCCGATCGTTCTGGTCACCCACGACCTCGAGGAAGCGGCCTTGCTCGCCGACCGCATGACCGTCCTGCATCACGGTCGCACGCTGCAGACCGCGCCACCCGACGAAGTGCTGGCGCGACCTGCGAGTGCGCTGGTTGCGCGCCTCACCGACCAGCCGAACATCTTCTTCGGCCAGGTCGTCGAGCAGTTGCCGGCGAGCGATACGACGCTGATCGATTGGCTCGGCAAACCGCTGCAGGCGAACCATCACCCCAAGGCCGCCGTTGGCGACCGCGTTTGCTGGGTGGTTCCCGAAGCTGGCGTGATTCTCGTCCGCGACCATCAGACCGATCGCGAGAACACCTTCGCCGCGACCGTCAGCGAGCGACTTGCCTGGCGCGGACACGCGACGGTCACGGCGCGCGTTGGCGATGGCCGCGAGGCGAGGCTGTCCTTCGCCATCGGCAGTGCTGTGGCACAGCGGCGCGGCATCGTTCCCGGTGCCTGCATCGCCCTGCAGTTGCAGAAGGCCGCCATCTGCCTGTTGCCCGTCGATCCGTTGGGCGGCAGGCAGTTCGGTCCGTGAGCAGGCGCGTCGCATGGCGGTCATGCTCATGAACCGTCTGAACCGTCTCGCGTTGCGACGGGAATGACGCCAAGCCATACGGGCGTCCCGCTTCCGTTGAGCTGAAAAATGCTGCCGCCGCCGGCAGGCGGCGTTGCCTCGGTGAAGGCGTTGACCACGACTTGATGGGTGACCAGGATCACCGGCTGGCCATCGACGGGCAAGCTGCTGAGAAACGCGCGCAAGGCGTCAAGCGTTCCTTCCCG
>LBIU01000407.1 GCA_000987445.1 Candidatus Accumulibacter adiacens
ACCGACAGCGCCATGCGCGCGCCGACGCCGGTGATCTTCAGCAGCTGGCGAAACGCGAAGCGCTCGCCTTCGCTGGCAAAGCCGTAGAGAAAATGCCCATCCTCGCGGACCACGAAATGGGTCAGCAGGCTGATCTTCTCGCCGTTTTCGGGCAGGTTGTAGAAAGTGCTCATCGGGACGTCGAGTTCATAGCCGACGCCATGCACATCGACCACCACCTGCGGCGGATTCTTTTCCAGCAGGATGCCACTGATACGGCTAATCATCGTTTGCTCTCCTTGGCGACCAGCCATCGGCCATTGCGCACGTGCAGGCCGCGGCTGCTCAATTGCCCGATGCCCTGGCCGCCGTGCGCATGGGCGATCGCACAGGCCAGGGCATCGGCGGCATCCGGGCTCGGATCGGCCGGCAGGGACAACAGGCGGCGCACCATGTGCTGTACCTGCACCTTGTCGGCGTGACCGTTGCCGACCACCGCCTGCTTGACCTGCAGGGCAGTGTACTCGGCGACTTCCAGGCCGCTGACGACGAGCGCGGTGATTGCCGCACCGCGCGCTTGCCCGAGGCGCAGGGTCGACTGCGGATTGACATTGACGAAGACGATTTCGACGGCCGCCTGGTCGGGTCGGTGCTGCGCAACCAGCAGGCGCAATTCGGCGTGAATCGTCCCCAGCCGGCTGGGCAGTGAGCTGCCGGGATCGGTCTTGATGCAGCCGCTGGCCAGATAGGCCAGTCGCTGGCCGGTCTTTGCGATCAGCCCGAATCCGGTGATACGCAGGCCCGGGTCGATACCGAGGATGCGCAGGGTGCCCGCTTCGCCACTCTGCCGGCTGTCGCTCATCGCGGTGTGGCGCGAGCCAGATAGACGCCGCTCACCGCCAGCACCATGCCGGCGACCGCCAGGCCGCTGAGCGTTTCGCCGAACAGCAGCCAGGCGATGATCGCCGTGCTCGGTGGTGTCAGGTAGAACAAGGTCGCGACATTGACCGCGCTGCCGCTGCGGATCAGCACATTGAGCAGGCTGATGGCGCCGACCGAGAGCACCAGCACCAGCCACAGCAGGGCGAATACGAACTGCGGCGTCCACTCGATGGCCATGCTTTCGGTCGCCGAGGCGACCAGCGCGGTGATGACCGCGGTCGGCAGGAACTGGATCACCGATCCGGTACGCAGATCGAATTTCGGACAGAAGCGCTTCTGATACAGGGTGCCCAGGGTAATACCGAGCAGCGCGGCGATGGCCGGAACGAGCATTGCCGCCAAAGGCACGTCGCCAAGCTTGTTGGCGACCACCAGACTCACCCCGGCGAAGCCAAGCGCCAGACCCAGCCACTGCCGTGGCGAGACCCGCTCGCCGAGCAGAAAGCCGGCCCCGCAGGCGGTCAGCAGCGGTTGCATGCCGACGATCAGCGCGGTCACCCCGGCCGGCAGGCCGTGCTTGATGGCCATGAACACGCCGCCCAGATAGACGCCATGCACCAGCACGCCGGAGACGCCGATATGGAAAAACTGCCGCGGACTGGCGGGCCACGGCGCGCGCGTCAGCAGCACCAAAGGAATCATCAGCATCAGCACCAGCAGGTAGCGGGTGAGCAGGAAGGTCAGGGGTTCGGCGTAGGGCAGGCCGAACTTGGCGCCGATGAATCCGGTGCTCCAGAGAAAGACAAAAAGAAAAGGCAGCAGCGGCGGCGGCAGGCTCATTCAGTGGGTTCCGTGGCAGGGACAGAAGTGCCTGTGAAAGGCGCCTACGCGACGCGCGCGACCATCGCTGGCGCCTGACTCAGCTGCGCCGCGTGGCTGGTTGATGGCCCAGGGCGCGCGCGATCTCGTCGGCGGCGGCCTTGATCGGCTTCGCCCAGTCGGGGTTGTGGCGATCGCTGGGGGAAGAAACGGAAAGGCCGGCGACCAGTTGATCTTCGTCGTCGCGGACCGGTGCGGCGATACAGCGCAGGCCGACCTCGGCTTCTTCATTGTCGAAGGCCACTTCATGGCGGCGAATCTTGTCGAGTTCTTTTTCGAGTACGGCGAGGCAGGTCAGTGAATGCGGCGTCTTGCCCGGCAGGCCGGTGCGGCGGGCGTAGGCGCGCACATCGGCGGCGTTGTCGGCGGCGAGGAACAGTTTGCCCACCGAAGTCAGGTGCAGCGGTGCCCGGCCACCCACCAGATAGACGACGCGCAGCAGCGAGCGACCGCTCGAGGTCCGTTCGACATAGATGATCTCGTCCTCGTGGCGAATGCCGAGGTTGACGGCCTCGCCGATGGTCGCATGCAGCTGCTGCATGTAGGGCAGGGCGACCTGGCGGATGTTGATCCGCGACTTGACCAGGTTGCCGAGTTCCAGCAGCCGGATGCCGAGCGTGTAGCTGCCATTTTCGTGGCGCTTGACGAGCGCGGCGCTGCTCATCGCCGCCAGAATACGGTGTGCCGTCGAAGGGTGCAGGCCGCTGTTCTTCGCCAGGAGCTTGAGGCTCGCCGGGTCGGGGAGGTCGGCCAGCACGTCGAGCAGCGACATCATGCGCTCGATGACCTGTATCGAAGTCTTCTCTGCCTGTTGTTCCGCCATGTCCTTCCTGTGGATTCTTTCGGAAGCGTCCGAAAGCGTGGCAACCTTCCGTTTTCGCCTGTGGGAGACTACCATTGCTCGCTCTGCCACTCGCCCGCCGTAGCTTGTGCGGCGCAATATCTTACCATCATGTGCGTTGCCCTGTTGGTCAGCTGCCTCGTCGCTCGGAGGGGCCTGCGCGTCGGCTTCGCGACCTTCGCATCGGCCGCTTCTGCGGGCGACCGACCCGCATCGCGGGGCAAGATCTATTGGCATACGCGACGTTCACATTAAGCAAGCAAGGAGCGAAATTCTCGAATGATGTCCGAAACTGACCAGATCCTGGCCATACCGCTGTGGATCAATGGGCACGCCTATCTGACCATGCCGCCGGCTCTTTTCGATGTCCGCGACGCACGTAGCGGCGAGGTCAAGCGGCGCACGCCGCTGTGCGGCGCTTCCGAGGCCCTTGCCGCAGCCAGCTCGGCGCAGGCGGCGCTGGCTGACTGGGCGGCCAGACCGGTGGCTGAACGCGCGGCATTGCTGCTCGCGCTGGCCGACACGCTGGCCGAGTACGGCGAGCATTTCGCCGAACTGCTCAGCGAAGAAACCGGCAAGGACGCCGCGCTGGCGGCCGCCGAAGTTGGCGACGCGCTGAGTCTGCTGCGTGGCGCCGACTCGGGCGCGGCCAGCGAGGCCGCGGGCGCGGCCAGCGTTGCCAGGGCCGTTGTGGCCATCGTCAGCGACGACAGCGCGCCGCTGCTCGGCCCGCTGCGGCATGCCGTTCCGGCGCTGCTGGCGGGCGCGACGGTGGTCGTCAAGCCGAGTCCAAAAGCGCCATCGGCTGCTTTTGCGCTGGCCGAACTGACGGCCCGCAGCGATTTTCCCGGCGGCGTTTTCAACGTTCTGCACGGCGACCTGGCGGCCATCGAAGGTCTTTGTGTGCTCCGCGAGGTGAGCCGGCTATGCTTCGCCGGCGACCCGGCGCTGGGCGCCAAAGTCGCTGAAGTCGCCATCCGCTACGACAAGCCTTTCGTGGATTGAGCCGAGCCATGCACCGCATCGTCTATCTCGAACGCGA
>LBIU01000408.1 GCA_000987445.1 Candidatus Accumulibacter adiacens
TTTGGCAACCTGCTCGAAGAGGCGCAGAAACGTGGGCTGCTGCTCATTGGTCGCGACGAAAAGTCGGGCACCTACGTGTATCGCAGCAACGGCGGCGATGCGGCGGGTGAAGCAACGATCGAACTGGATGCCGAGGGGCTGCCGCTGGCATCGCCGGTAGCGGTCAGTGAGGGCGCGACAACGGCTGAAGAGCAGGGCGAGCAGACCGGAAGCCGACGCAACAAGGGGCAGGGCCGACGAAAGGGCGGCGAAAAAGGCGCCAAGCGAGGTCGTGAGGAGAAGGCGGGCAAGGGAGACGCGGCGACGGGCGAGGGCGTCGAAGGTGTCGATGGTGTCGAAGGAAAGGTCGAAGGCGGTGCTGCTCCAGGCCAGGAAGCGAGCGTTACCCCGTCTGCGCCACTCGCAGCAGGCGAGGTGCCGCAAGCGTCGGCATCATCCCAGTCGTTGGAGCACGCGGAATCTGCGCAATCTGTGGACGCCTTGCCAGCCTTGCCGTTATCCGCACTTCCCGTACCCCCTGATGCCTCGTCGTTCGAGGTGGCCAGCGAAGCCGAGCGTGCGCAGCCGGAAGCCATGGCAGAGCAGAAGCCCGCCGCAAAACCGCGGGCGACCGGGCGCCGCCGGGCGGCGGCGAAGACCGTCGACAGCGCGCTCGCCAGTGCTGCCAAGTCGGCTGCGCCCGGTGATCAGACCGCGGCCGAGCCGGCCCAGGAAGCGAGCATCGTGGTCGTCGAAACGGCCGTGGTCCCAGCCAGTAGCGAGCAGTCAGAGCCTGCGCCGGTCAAGAAGCCGGCGCCGCGACCGCGTCGGCCGCGCAAGCCCAAGGCTGCGCCGGAAACCGAGTGATCGGCGAGCGCCCAGCAGGCCTGGGCCCAGCCGTGTGCGGTCGGTCTCACGATGCGCCAAAGGGGGCGCAGAACGCGGCCCACGAGAGAGCCTGAAAGCAAAGAAGCCGCGACTGGCTGACTGGGTCGCGGCTTCCTTTTTTTGCACTGCGCCAGAGCTGGCGCGCCTGACCGCTCAGGCAGCAGCCTGCGTTGGAATCGTGCCGGCGGTGCGGACGATGCGGTTCTGGGTGTCCACGTAGATCAGTCTTGGTGCGTACTTGGCAAGCTCGACTTCGTTGTACACCGCGAAGCTGGCGATGATCAGGATGTCACCCGGCGCGGCCCGGCGGGCAGCCGAGCCATTCACCGAGATGACCCCGGATCCGCGTTCGGCACGTAGCGAGTAGGTCGTGAAGCGCTCGCCGTTGTTGACGTTCCAGATGTCGATCTGTTCGTATTCACGGATATTCGCCGCATCCAGGAGGTCTTCGTCAATGGCGCAAGAACCTTCATAGTGGAGCTCGGCGTGTGTGGTGCTGACGCGGTGCAGCTTCGACTTCAGCATTGTCCTCTGCATGGAATCACCGGGTTTTGAGTTAAGGGGGGAAGGGCATTGTAGCGGCTAATCGCCGCCTGTCAACGGCCGTCGCGGGCATCGATTTCGAGATTGTCGATCAGTCGTGCGGCGCCCAGCCGGCTCGCTGCAAGCACCACCAGCGCCTGTTTCCTGTCATCACCGGGAAGCTGCAGGTCGGCTTGTCGCCGCACGGCGACGTAGTCCGTTTTCCAGCCATGCTGGTCGAGTTCATTGGCCGCTTCGCGTTCGAGGCGGGCGAAGTCGGTTTCTCCTGCCCGTATCGCCGTGCCGATGCGCTGCAGGAGGCGTTGCAGGCGTGGCGCTTCGGCGCGCTCGGCCGCCGACAGGTAGGCGTTGCGCGAAGAGAGCGCCAGGCCATCGTCGGCACGGACCGTCTCGCCGCCGATGATGTCGATCGGCAAGGCCAGCTGGCGCGTCATGTTGCGCAGCACCATCAATTGCTGGTAGTCCTTCTTGCCGAACAGCGCTGCCTGTGGCTGAACGATGTTGAACAATTTGAGAACGACCGTCGCGACGCCGCGGAAGTGACCCGGGCGAAACTCGCCGTCGAGCTGATTCTGGCTCTGCGGGGGTTCGACGTGGTATTGCTGCGCTTCCGGGTAGAGATCGCTCTCACTCGGCGCAAACAACAGGTCGACGCCAGCGGCAGTGAGCTTGTCGCAGTCCTCATTCAGGGTACGCGGATAGAGGTCGAAGTCGTCACTGGGTCCGAACTGCAGACGGTTGACAAAAATGCTGGCGACGACGGTATCGCCGTGCGCGCGCGCCGCGGTCATCAGCGCGATGTGGCCGGCGTGCAGGTTGCCCATGGTGGGCACGAGAACGACCCGGCCACGGTTCTTAAGGGCCAGACGCAGGTCAGTGATTGGGGAGTGAATCTGCATACCTTGCTAAACCTCTTGTGAAACTCCGCGAGAACGCTTCGCTGGTCGACGGTTGTTCTGCTCCCGCCATCAGTAGCAGTGTTCGGGCCCCGGAAAGCTGCCGTCCTTGACGGCGGCAACGTAGGCGGCGATGGCGGCAGCGATGGACGGCTGGCCGGCCATGAAATTCTTGACGAAGCGCGGCTTCCTGCTGGTCGAGATATCGAGCATGTCGTGCAGGACGAGTACTTGCCCCGAGCATTCCTTGCTGGCACCGATACCGATGGTCGGGATGGTGAGGCGGGAAGTGAGCTCAGCGGCCAGCGTCTCGGGAATGGCTTCGAGGACGATCAGCGTGGCGCCAGCATTCTGCTGGGCGAGGGCATCGGCCAGCAGGCGTGCGGCCCCGGAATCATCCCGGCCCTGGACACGGTAGCCGCCGATCTGGTGTACCGATTGCGGGGTGAGCCCGACATGGCCGCAGACCGGAATACCGCGGCTGGTCAGGAAGCGCGTGGTTTCGGCCATCTCGGCACCGCCTTCGAGTTTGACCATCTGTGCGCCACCGGCAATCAGGGTGACGGCGTTGCGCAGCGCCTGCTGCGGGCTTTCCTGGAAGCTGCCGAAGGGCATGTCGGCGATGATCAGAGGGCGCTGGCTGCCGCGCACGACACTGGCGGTGTGGTAGGCAATGTCGTTCAGCGTCACCGCCAGCGTGGACTCGCGGCCTTGCAGGACCATGCCCAGCGAGTCGCCGATCAACAGGACATCGACGTCGGCAGCGTCGCAGAGCCGCGCGAAGCTCGCGTCGTAACACGTGAGCATGGCGATCTTCTCACCGTCGGCACGCATTCTTGCGAGATCGACGTGCGTGCGCCTGCGCGTCGAGGCATGGGTGGACATGGGTTTACTCTCCCCGGTTGAAATACTCGCGGTGTCCACGCATCGACTCGATGCGCTTGACGAGCAGTTGAAAGTCGTCGTCGAAATCGACGAAGTTGATATTTTCCGAGTTCACCACCATCACCGGCGCCGCGTCGTAGTTATGGAAAAAGCGCATATAGCTTTCCGCAAGGACCGTCAGATAGGCGTCACCAATCCGCCGTTCCATGTCGACACCGCGTTTGCGGACGCGTGCGATCAGTGTCTCCGGCTTGGCTTGCAGGTAGATCACCAGGTCGGGTGGCGTCGCCGTGGGTGATAGCTGTTGATAGATTTTTCGGTACAGCCCGTATTCCTCTTCACTGAGCGTCAGCAGCGCAAACAGCGGATCTTTTTCGAGCAGATAGTCGGCAACCACCGGGCGTGCGAAAAAATCGGGTTGCGACAGATCGCGTAGCTGGTCGAGGCGTTGAAACAGGAAGAACAGCTGGGTCTGCAGGGCGAAGCGCTGCTGGTCCTGGTAGAAGCGACTCAGGAAGGGGTTCAGCTCAGGTTGTTCGAGCAGCAGTTGGGCGTCGATATGCGCGCCGAGGCGTCGCGCAAGACTCGTCTTGCCGGCGCCGATGGGGCCCTCGACCACAATGTGGCGGGCTGCGGTCAGGGTATTGCGTGCAGACATGAAAAGACGGCAATTGATGCCGGGTCAATGTTCCAGGAAAAGGGTATTGGGTCTGGCTTCGCCATCCAGGGCCATTCGTTCGAGGCCCTGCAGCACAGCCATGCTGGCGGTTTCCATTTGCTCGATGGCGCTCACGCCGCCGGCGAAATCACCGGCGCAACGCGCCTCGACGGCTGCGCGACCGTGCTGGTGAACCGCGACATGCGGCGTTTCGATTGCCCGGTAACCATCGAGTTGTGCGCAGTAGAGCTTGCCGTCGCCCGCATAATACCATTGGCCCAGACGGCAGCCGGTATGCGAGGCGAAGTCGTCGGCGTTCTTGGCCGAGCTGCCCATGAACATCTGATAGACGTCGAACTTGAACAGCAGATGGTCCATTTTGGCCAGTTCGACGAAACTGCGCAGGGCGGCCGTGGCAATGGTTCGTTCCATTTGCTTGGCGAGGTCGGTAATGCCGCCGATTGCGGTCGATGCCTGCCGCCCCTGATCACTGAAGGAATCAGACTGCTCGGCGAGATGGCTGATACAGCTCTGCGCCGAGACGGTCTCGCTCTGGATATTGGTGACCAGCCGCGAGATGTCGCTGGTGGCCTGTGTCGTTCGGTCGGCGAGCTTGCGGACTTCGTCGGCGACGACGGCGAAACCCCGGCCGGCCTCACCCGCACGCGCCGCTTCGATGGCGGCGTTGAGTGCCAGGAGGTTGGTCTGGTCGGCAATCTCCTTGATCAGCTGGACGATGCCGCCGATCTTCTCGGTACTGCCTTGCAGGCTGAGCACCTTTTCCAGCGCGCTGCGCGAGTCACCGGCAAGCTGGTTCAATTCCGTGCTGATGGTGCTTACCGATTCGCGGCTGCGCGCAGCAATGCCGGCAGCGGCGAGCGTTTCCTTCTTCTCGTCGCGCAGGCGATGGGCCAAGGCGGCGAGCGTCGCTTGCGACTCCGCCAGCGATTGCCGATAGGACTCGAAGGAAAGGAACAGCCGTTGCAGTTCCTTGCTGCGCTTTTCACTAGCCTCGGCGGCTTGCAGGCAGTCTGCGCGGGCGGCCTGTGCCGACGCCAGCTGCTCGCGCAGCGTCCGATTCTCCTGCTCAAGCGCGCCAAGGCGCGCCTCAAGGCTGCGGATTTTCCCAGCGCTCCCGAAAATCATGTCCTTCTCCTGCCAGCAGTGGCTGACGGTCGTGGCTGCGTGGTCAAAAAGCCAGGCAAGTGAAACGGCGTCTAGGATACACAGAGCAGCGGCGCGATGGTCGAATTTGCTGGCCAGCCAAAAGGAAAAATCGCGAAAGCATCCGTGTTTGCCAGCGAGCGAGCGCGGAGGGCTTCCTTTTTCCGGCCTTGGGTACCTGGTAACGAAGGAAGAGGCTCGGCCACGCCGCTCAGCGTCCCCTGACCACGAAGGGCTCGGCCAAGGCCGCGCGGACCGAATCATCGAGATTCGTCGCCTGCTGGAAATTGGCGTCCCAGAGGTCGGCGTTGCTGAAGTCGGCCGAGTCGAGGTTGGCCCCTTTGAACAGGGCATGCCGCAGGGTCGCGCCGGCGAGGCGGGTGCCCTTGAGCGTGCTGTTCGAGAGATCCGCGCCATCCATGGCGGCGCCGGTGAGGTCGGCGCCCGAGAGGTCGGCGCCGACCAGGCGTGCGTCCGAAAAGACACCGCGCAGCGCGTTGCAGTTGCGGATCGAGCCGCCGCTGAGGTCAATTCCTTCCATCAGGATGTCCTTGAGGTAGGCTCCTGAGAAATCGGCGCCCCGGGCCTTGGTGTTGATCAGGTTGGCGCCAAACAGATTGGCGCCCTGTAGCTTGCTGTTGCTCAGGTCGGCTTCGTCGAAGGTGGCATGAAAGAGGTCGGCGTCGCGCAGGTCGACGGCGGCCAGATTGGCCGCGGTGAAGTTGGCCCACTTGGCGTTGCTGCCGCGCAAGTCGGCGTCGCGCAGATCGGCCCGGCGAAAGTCCGCGCTTTCCATCGGCACGCCTGCCAGGCGCGCACCGCGCAGGTTCTTGCCGGCCAGCTTCTGGCGCGAGAAGTCGCAGTGCGTGAGATCGGTCGCCGCTTGCGGGTCGGCGCAGTCGCCGATGGGCGGAACGCCGGCTGCCCCGGCCGGAGCGACCAGCGCGAGAGCCAGCGCGGCAAATGCCGAGAACACCGACAGGACCGGGTATTCGGAGCGCGGCTTCATCGGCGGCAACCGTTCAACTCGGGTCGGCCTTGCTGGCCATGCGCTCGCCCTGGCGAACTGCGCCGGCCGGTGCCCAGCTGGGGTCGAAGCGCAGCTGATCCCTCGGGAACAGCATGACGACCGTCGAACCCAGCAGGAAACGCCCCATTTCTTCGCCTTTCGCAAGCCGGATCTGCTGCCCCTGGTACGACCATTCGCGGATCTTTCCGCTGCGCGGCGGGTTCACTCGGCCATGCCAGACAGTGGCCATGCTGCCGACGATGGTCGCACCGACCAGGACCAGAATGAAGCGGCCGAACTCGCCTTCGAAAACGCAGACCACGCGTTCGTTGCGCGCGAACAGCCCGGGGACGCCGCGGGCGGTCGCCGGATTGACCGAAAACAGCTCGCCAGGTACGTGAATCATGCGCGTCAGCTGCCCGTCGACCGGCATGTGGATACGGTGATAGTCGCGCGGGCTGAGGTAGAGCGTCGCGAACGCGCCATCGGCGAAGCCGGCCGCCAGTTCGGCATCGCCGCCGACCAAGGCCGTGGCCGAGTATCGGTGTCCCTTGGCCTGGAAGATCTGCCCGCCTTCGATGCTGCCGAACTGGCTGATCGCGCCGTCTACCGGGCACAGGAAGTCGGCGTCGGCCAGCGGCCGCGCATCGGCGCGCAGGGCGCGCGTAAAGAAGTCGTTGAAGGACTTGTAGCTGGCGGGGTCGGGATCGGCGGCTTCGCTCAAATCGACTCGGTAACGCTTCACGAACCAGCGGATGACCTGGGTGGTGAGCCCGCCCGCTTGCGCGCCGGCGAAGCTGCCGGCGAGGGTGGTGAGAGCCTGCTTGGGCAGCAGGTATTGGGCCAATACGGCAAGACGGTCGGACACGAGTGCGCCAGCGAGATGAACAAGCCGCGATTATACCGGTCGGGCCGGGCGACAGCAGTGCACACTTGATTGCTGCGGCTGGCGGCGGGGAGATGCCCGGAGCCGTCCTGCCGCCCGTATGCTGTGCGATCGCTCAGCGCAGTGAGGCGTTGATCTTCTCGAGCACTGCCGATCCGGGGCACAGTTCAGCGGCGCTCAGGGCGTTCAAGGCCTGGTCTACGGTGTTGATCTGCTGGTGCAGGTCGCAGGCCTCGTTGTCCACGTAGAGCAAGCCGGTCACCACCTCGCCGCGTGCGGCGTGCTCCTGGACATAGGCCATGGCGCGTACCCGGTCGCCGGGGTCGTACTCGGCGTGCAGTTTGCGCAGGCGGAGGATCGAGCCGTCGTGCTGGCGGACATCGATGACTTCGCCTTCGCCGTACTCGGTGGTGATCTCCTCGCGTTGCGGGAAGAAGTCCAGCCGGTTTACCGCTTCGTTGTGCTCGCGCACGTAGTCGTAGCTCTTGGTGCTCCCGGAATGGTTGTTGAAGGCGATGCATGGCGAGACGACATCGATCACCGCCGCGCCGGGATGCGCCATCGCACCCCGGATCAGCGGTACCAGTTGCGCCTTGTCACCCGAGAAGCTGCGCCCGATATAGGTTGCGCCCATCACCAGCGCCAGGCTGGCAAGGTCGATCGGGGTATCGTTGTTGGCCAGCCCGCGCTTCGACTTCGAACCCTTGTCGGCGGTCGCCGAGAATTGCCCTTTGGTGAGCCCGTAGACGCCATTGTTTTCGACGATGTAGGTCATATTGACGCCGCGGCGCAGGACGTGTGCGAACTGGCCGAGGCCGATCGACGCCGAATCGCCGTCGCCCGAAACGCCAAGGTAGATCAACTCGCGGTTGGCCAGGTTGGCGCCGGTAAGTACCGACGGCATGCGCCCGTGCACGGTGTTGAAGCCATGCGAGTTGCCGAGGAAGTAGTCCGGCGTTTTCGAAGAGCAGCCGATCCCGGAAAGTTTGGCGACGCGATGCGGCTCGATGTCCAGTTCCCAGCAGGCCTGGATGATGGCCGCCGAGATCGAGTCGTGGCCACACCCGGCACAGAGGGTCGATATCTTGCCCTCGTAGTCGCGGCGGGTGTAGCCAACGCGGTTCTTGGCGAGTGTCGGATGGTGGAGTCTGGGTTTGGCGAGGTAGGTCATGTCAGGCCACTCTGTCTTCTTTGAGAGGATGCACGTTGAGGTGCGCGACGCGGTCGGCGATCTCATGGGTAATGAAGCGCGCGGTGATTGGCGTGCCGTCGTAATGGACGACGGTCACCAGGCTGTGCGGCTCGACGCCGGCCTCGTTGATCAGCAGGGTGGTCAACTGCCCGTCCATGTTCTGCTCGAAAACGAAGACCTTGCTGTGTGAAGCGACGAAGTCGGCGATCTCGTTCTGGAACGGAAAGGCGCGCACGCGCAGGGCATTGAGATAGATGCCGTCTTCGGCCAGCGCGTCGAGCGCTTCGTGCATCGCCGGACTGGTCGATCCGTAGAAGATGACCGCAAAGCGTGCCGGGTATCTGGCGGCGGTGAGCACTGGCAGCGGTACCAGGGACTTGGCGGTCTCGAACTTGCGCAGCAGTCGCTGCATGTTCTCGACGTAGTCCGGACCGGCTTCGGAGTAGCCGGCGTAGGCATTCTTGGTCGTGCCGCGCGTGAAGTAGCCGCCCCTGGTGGGATGCGTGCCCGGGTAGGTGCGGTAGGGGATGCCGTCGCCGTCGACGTCCAGGTAGCGGCCGAAGTCAGCGCCGGCGTCGAGTGCGTCGCGGGTCATCACTTTGCCGCGGTCGTACTCGGCGCTGTCGTCCCAGGCGAAGGGGCGGCACAGGCGCTGGTTCATGCCGATATCGAGGTCGCTCATCACGAAAACCGGCGTCTGCAGGCGCTCGGCGAGATCCAGCGCCTGCGCCGACATTTCGAAGCACTCGTAGGGATCTTCGGGAAAGAGCAGTACGTGCCGGGTATCGCCGTGCGAGGCGTAGGCGCAGGCGAGGATGTCGGACTGCTGCGTACGGGTCGGCATGCCGGTCGACGGGCCGCCCCGCTGGACATTGATCAGGACCGCCGGGATTTCGGCGAAGAAAGCGAGGCCAATGAACTCCGACATCAGCGAGATGCCGGGGCCCGAAGTGGCGGTAAAGGCACGCGCGCCGTTCCAGCCGGCGCCGATGACCATACCGATCGATGCCAGTTCGTCCTCGGCCTGGACCACCGCACAACGCTGCTTGCCGGTCTCGGGGTCGGCGCGCAACTTTTGCGTGTAGCGGATGAAAGCTTCGGCGACTGACGATGACGGGGTGATCGGGTACCAGGCGCAGACCATCGCGCCACCATAGACGCAGCCCAGCGCCGCGGCGGTGTTGCCATCGACGAAGATGTGGTCGCCGACCTTGTCGCGACGCTCGACCTTGAGTCCGATCGGCTTGAGATTTTCGCGCGCGTAGTCACGGCCGACGTTGAGCGCCTGGATGTTGGAATCGAGCAGTTTCTCCTTGCCTTTGAACTGCTGGCCGAACAGCTTCTCGATTTCGCTCGCGTCGATGTCGAGCAGGTGCGCCAGAGCGCCCACGTAGAGGATGTTCTTGAACAGCTGTCGCTGTCGCGGGTCGCTGTAGGTATTGTTGCACAGCTCGGTGAGCGGCATGCCGATGACGTGGATGTCGTCGCGCGAGCGCGAGCGTGGCAGTGGCCGGGAACTGTCGTAGAACAGGTAGCCGCCGGTTTCGATTTCGCGGACATCCTGGTCCCAGGTCTGCGCGTTCATGGCCACCATCATATCGACGCCACCGCGCCGGCCGAGGTAGCCGCGCTCGGTGACGCGCACTTCGAACCAGGTCGGCAGTCCCTGGATGTTCGAAGGGAAGATGTTGCGCGGCGACACCGGCACACCCATGCGCAGGATGGCGCGCGCGACAAGTTCGTTCGCCGAGGCCGATCCCGAGCCATTGATGTTGGCGAACTTGATGACGAAATCATTGACCGCTTCGATCTTCTGCATGGTCGTTCCTTAATGTGAAACGTCGCGCCAGCGACTCATGAGGCTCCCTTCTCCCCCTGCGGGGTGAGGCGGGGAATTCAGGGAGCATGCTCCCTGCCCGGCGAACGATTCCGGCGTGCAAGCCGGAATCCCCACTGCAAGAGAAAAGGGGGATGCTCATCGCTTCCATAATCTGTGGTGTGTCGACTGTCATGACCGTTAGGCGGTTTGCTGGTCGGGAGCCGGCGCCGGCCTTGGCTTTCGCCTGGCCTTTGGCTTCTGCTCGGATGAAGGCGGGCTCGGGGGCTCGGGCAACGGCGGCGCGGCGCCCGCATTGCGGCATCCCGGCCCGGCGTAGGTGGTTTCGAACAGGAACTTCTGCATGTCCCAGGCGCCGGTCGGACAGCGCTCGGCGCACAGACCGCAATGCAGACAGACATCCTCGTCCTTGACCATCACCCGCCCGGTCTTCAGGGAATCCGAGACGTAGAGGTCCTGGCTCTTGTCGAGTGCCGGTGCGCTCAGTCGCTGCCGCAGGTCATCCTCGTCGCCGTTGACGGTGAAGGAGATGCTGTCCATCGGGCAGATGTCCATGCACGCGTCGCACTCGATGCACAGCTTGGGTGCGAAGACGGTCTGCACGTCGCAGTTCAGGCAGCGTTGCGCTTCCTTGAAAGCCAGCTGCGGATCGAAGCCCAGTTCGACCTCGATCTTGATGTTCTTCAAGGCGGCATTCAAATCGCGCAGCGGCACGCGCAGGCGCCGGTCGCCGGAAATGGCGTTGTCGTACATCCACTGATGGATGCCCATTTTCTGCGAGACCAGCGCGGTCTGCGGCGCGGGCCGCTCGTTGAGGTCCTCGCCGTTGAGCATGCGGTCGATGGAGACCGCCGCCTGGTGGCCGTGGGCGACCGCCCAGATGATGTTCTTTGGCCCGAAGGCCGCGTCACCACCAAAGAAGACGTTCGGCACCGTCGATTGCATGGTCGTCTCGTCAACCTTGGGTAGTCCCCACTTGTCGAACTCGATGCCCATGTCGCGCTCGATCCAGGGGAAGGAGTTGTCCTGGCCAACGGCGACCAGCACCTCGTCACAATCGAAGTGCGCGTCGGGTTCGCCGGTCGGCACCAGGCTGCGGCGGCCGTTCTCGTCGAACTCCACGCGTACTTTCTCGAAGGTGGCGCCGGTGAGGCGGCCGCCGATGTGGGTGAAGGCCTTGGGAACCAGGTTGTTGAGGATCGGGATGCCTTCGTGCATCGCGTCCTCTTTTTCCCAGGGGCTGGCTTTCATCTGCTCGAAGCCGGAGCGGACGATGACCTTGACGTCCTCGCCGCCCAAGCGCCGCGAGGAGCGGCAGCAGTCCATGGCGGTGTTGCCGCCGCCGAGGACGATCACCCGCTTGCCGATCGACGTGGTGTGGCCGAAAGCGACACTGGCCAGCCAGTCGATACCCAGGTGGATCGACTTCGCGGCCTCTTTCCGTCCGGGGATGTCGAGGTCGTGCCCACGCGGTGCGCCGGAACCGACGAAAATCGCGTCGTAGCCTTCGCCGAGCAGATTCTTCAGCGAACTGACGTACTGGCCGCCGCGCAATTCAACGCCGAGGTCGAGGACGTAGCCGGTCTCCTCGTCGATGACTTCTTCAGGCAGGCGAAACTTCGGGATCTGCGTGCGCATCATGCCGCCGGCGAGGGCATCGCCATCGTAGATCACCACTTCGTAGCCAAGCGGGGCGAGGTCGCGCGCCACGGTCAGTGACGCCGGCCCGGCGCCGACGCAGGCGATGCGCCGGCCGTTCTTCTGGGCCGCCGGCAGCGGCAGAAGGTGCCGGATATCCTCCTTGTAGTCGGCCGCAACGCGCTTCAGGCGGCAGATGGCGACCGGCGCCTTGCGCTCGCCGTGGCCGTCCGGTGTCTCGTCCTCGACGCGACCGCGCCGACAGGCCGGTTCGCAGGGGCGGTCGCAAGTTCGCCCGAGAATACCGGGAAAGACGTTCGACACCCAGTTGACCATGTAGGCCTCGCTGTAACGGCCAGCAGCGATCAAGCGAATGTATTCGGGAACAGGCGTATGGGCCGGGCAGGCCCACTGGCAATCGACGACTTTGTGAAAATAGTCGGGGACGCTGATATCGGTCGGTCTCAAGGCGAGCGACTCCTTTCTTCGGCACGAGTCCGGGGTCGCGGTTGCCGGCCCCAATAGAGAGCGTTCATACTAGCAAGGCAGTGCTGGCCTGAAAAGGGTTATTTTTCAGGGTGATGTTGCGGAAATCTCATCTGGCCGAGCGCTCGTTCGGGCAGGGGTGGTGGTTCGAAAAGTGCTGTGCCGGTAGCACAAGGCAGGCGGGAAAAGCGGTTGGCCGAGCCGTGCCCCTCGGCGTCGCTTCGCTGTCCCAAAACCAACAACCGTAGCGGTCGCTCGCAGATCCCGGCTGGGGAAGCGAACGTCGTAAGCACACCTCCCAGGCGACCATCCTTGCCGAGCAGTGGTGCGTTCGATGGCTGCGGGCGGCAATGCTTGTGCGCGAAGCTGACGGACATCGCCAGCCTGCTCAAGGCGCCTTAGGAAGGCTTCTGCCAAGCAGGGGATCTCGGCCGCGCCGGGGTGGCCAAGGGCAGACAGGGTGCCACCTGGCTTTGGTGCTGCCGAGTCGCGCCAGGGAATACTGGCCTTTGCTGCTCCCTGCAACGACAGCCGTGGCCGTCTATTCTCTCAATTTGCAAACGCCAGAGTCGGCGACCCGTTCGTTGCCGCCAGTACCTTGAAGCTGACTGGTTGAATGAGTCGATTCTCTGCGGCCTTGCCATTCAGGTAGACCTTCTGCACCAAGGAATAGCTGCCCGCCTCCATCTCTTCGGGAACAGCAATGTCGAAGGATGTCTCGTATGAACCCGCCTCGCCAGACTTGTTGGCCGGCTGCTTTCCTTTGAACCACTCGACACCATATTTGTCCAGCACAGCTACTTCCTGCTCAATGCTCACTGGCGCGCCGCTGCGGCCGGGAACGACGGTGAGATCCGACGAAACGCCCAGGCTTTCCTTGGTCTTGACGTGTGAACTGGGAGAAATCTTGGTGCTGAATGCGGTCACCTGTGGGTCACGCGGAAGCGCGCCATTGTTCTTCTTGTAACCTGTCTCGACTTCGGCCTGCGTCTGCGTTTGAGAAGCCGCGTACGACTTCGCAAATTGACAGCCGACCAAGGCTGCAACACTGCAAACGAGTGCCCGCTTGACCTGGTCGCTGCCACTGCCGCTGCTGCGCAGACCACACAGAGCCACCGCGCCGAGCGTTTCGACGACACATGCCGACGAAGTGTAGTTCCATGGAGTACCTGGCCCCGCTCCAGGTGTCGCGCAAGCCGCAACGGTCATGGAAACCACCGTCACCAACGCGGTGACGGGAAGACGGGTGGGAAGCGTGGATTCATGCGTACGGGGTGACATTCACTACTCCTTTTTCAGAATACCTGCATTGGGCTCACTGGTCTCTTCTGACCTTGGCGACCAGCGTGTTGCGTTTTTGTATAAAGAAACTCGGTTCGCAGCCAGCATCCACCGCTGCACCGGTTTGTTTAATTGCACCTCCAATGTCGCCGGCGCGCTCCAGACTAGCGATGTTGTTCCTGAATTGGGAACACTTGGCCGCGTGCTTACGTCGTGCGGCTTCCTTCTCGGCTCGTTTTTTTTCTTCCTCAAGTTTTGCGGCGGCGGCTTCCGTCGCGAGTCGTTCTTTCTCAAGTTTTGCGGCGGCGGCTTCCCTCGCGAGTCGTTCTTTCTCAAGTTTTGCGGCGGCGGCTTCCCTC
>LBIU01000409.1 GCA_000987445.1 Candidatus Accumulibacter adiacens
GCCGGCGGCCTGCTCGTCGAAAACGTCAGCGGTCCGGCCGCCAAGGCCGGCATCCGGCGTGGCGACATCGTCCTGTCGCTCAACGGCCAGGAGGTGCGCGACGTCGAGCAGCTACGCGCGCTGCTCGACAGGTCGGGCAAGACCGTTGCCCTGCTCATCGAGCGCGACGACGCGAAGATCTTCGTGCCGGTGGATATTGGCTAGTCGCGCTTGATTGCGCTTGATTGCGCGTGACGACTGTTCGGCGCCGCCCACTTCCGGGCGGCGCCGAACAGCGCACCCCGCGCGGCGCATTCGGAAGCGCACGACGGTGACCCCTGAGTTCCGCCGGAGAGTAGAATCGTCGGCAGACAAGGCTCCCGCAAACCGCAATCCGCAATCGCCATGAGCAATCCCCCCATCAAGGCAATGATCGCCGCCGACTCGGTGCTGCTGCGCCCGAAGAACTCGGCCGACGTGATGATTGCCGCCGGGACATCGACCGCCATCGCCGGGAGTACCGACCAGATCGTCGCCATGGGTGCCTCGACCGGCGGCACCCAGGCGCTGGAGTTCGTGCTGCGTCGGCTGCCGGCGACCTGCCTGGGAATGGTCATCGTCCAGCACATGCCGGAGCGCTTCACGGCGATGCTCGCGCAGCGCCTCAACGAGATTTGCCGGATCGAAGTCCGCGAGGCCTGCAACGGCGACCGGGTCTGCGCCGGTCGGGCGCTGATTGCACCCGGCAACAGGCACATGCTGCTCAGACGCAGCGGCACCCATTATCTTGTCGAGGTGCTCGACGGGCCGCTGGTCAACCGCCACAAGCCGTCGGTCGACGTGCTTTTCCGCTCGGTCGCCAGGTTCGCCGGCGCCAACGCGCTGGGGATCATCATGACCGGCATGGGTGACGATGGCGCGCGCAGCCTCAAGGAAATGCGCGACTCGGGATCCAGGACGATCGCCCAGGACGAAGCGAGTTGCGTCGTTTTTGGCATGCCCAAGGAAGCGATCCGGCACGGCGGCGCCGCGCAGGTCATGCCTCTCGACCAGATCCCGGGCGCGCTGCTCGCCTTTGCGCGCGGCAGCGCAGCGCTCGGCCTCCCCTGAAGCGCTGCGGCGGCTCACGACGGCGCCACGCGCGGCAGACCAGGGCGCGGCAAGTTGTCTCTCGAACCCTGGTTGCGAAGCCGCTTCACTCGCGCACCGCCATCGCGTATTCTGTGCGCATGGGAATTCTTGGCGTCATCGCAGCATCGGAGCCGCATACCGCGGAGGCTGGCGCCTGTCTCCTGCGCCGCGGGGGCAACGCCGTCGACGCCATCGTCGCCGCCAAGCTCACGGCAACGGTCACCGAACTGCCGCTGACTTCGCTGGGCGGGGGTGGCGCCTGCGTCTGGGGCGATGCCGAGGCTGGCTACAAGGTCCTCGACTTTTTTGCGGCCACGCCGGGGCGCGGCCTGGCCAGCCCGGCGCCCCTCGATTTCGCCCCGGTAACCGTCGATTTCGGACGCACCACGCAGGTCTTCCATGTCGGCAGGGCGGCGGCGGCCGTTCCCGGGGAGTTGGTCGGCCTGCTCGAACTGCATCGTCGCGCCGGCCGCGTGCCCTTGCGCGAAGTGGTCGCTCCGGCGGTGGCCTGGGCACGCGACGGCTTCACGGTCAGCCCGCAGATCGCGATGATCATTGCCCTGGTTGCGCCGATCGCCCGCCGCTCGCCGGCGGTGGCGAGCCGCTTCTTCCCGCGCGGAACCCTGCCGCAAGCCGGTGATCGCTTGAGCAACCCCGCGCTCGGCGACTTCCTGCACGCCCTCGGCGAGGGCAACACCGACAGCCACGTCGCCAGATACTGGGCATCGCTGGTCGACAACTTCGGTCCGGCGCAAGGCGGACTGATCACCGCGCAGGACGTCGCGGCATACGCACCGGTCATCCGCGAGCCCTTGCGCGTCGGCTTTGGCCCGTACACGGTGCTCACCAACCCGCCGCCTGCCGCTGGCGGTGGGCTGATCGGCGCCGGCCTGCGTATCGCCGATCGACTCGACCTCGGCGAGGAGGCCTTCCTGTCGCGCGAGCAGCAACTGGCGATGGCTGCGCTGCTGGCAACGGTCTCGGAAATCCGTCAGGCCGACTACGACCACCGCCTTTACACCGACCCCGGGTCGATCCTCGACCTGGCTGCTGGCGATGGCATTCCGGCCTGGGCCAAGCACACACGAGCGCTGATTGCCGAGAACCAGCTCGGCGCAACCACCCATATCTCGGTCATCGACGCCGACCGCATGGCCGCGGCAATGACCACCAGCAATGGCGAAGGTTGCGGTGAAGCCTTGCCGGGGCTGGGTATCCACGTCAACAACTTCCTCGGCGAAGACGACATCAACCCCGGCGGTTTCCATCAACGGGCGCCGGGAACCTGGATGAGCACGATGATGTCCCCGACCATCGTCGTCGCTGGCGAACGACCCTGCTTCGCCCTCGGCAGCGGCGGCTCGAACCGGATCCGCAGCGCCATCCTGCAAACGCTGCTCAACCTGCTCGCCTATCGCCGGCCGCTCAAGGAAGCGGTGAACGCCCCTCGCCTGCATGTCGAAGGCAGCCGGCTGTGGTTCGAGAGCCACGGCCTCGGTGCCGGTGCCGCCGAGGCCCTGCTGGCGGCATGGCCGGCAGCGACCTGTTTCGACGAGCCGAGCCTGTTCTTCGGCGGGGTGAACTGCGTTGCCAGCGGCCATGGGCGTCTCTACGGCGCCGGCGACCGCAGGCGTGGCGGCGTGGTGGTCGTTGCCGAGCACTAGACGAGTCACGTGGTGATCGGGAGTGCGCCGCAGAGAAGCCAACAACCGCGAGGGAAAGAGGTCATGAAAGCGATGCTTCTGAATGCTCCGGGCGAAGTCCTGCAGCTCACCGAGCTGCCACGGCCAGTCCCCGCAGCCGACCAGATCCTGCTCGAAGTGCGCGCCTGCGGCGTCTGCCGCACTGACCTGCACGTGCTCGACGGGGAGCTTCGGCAGCCCCGGCTACCTTTGATCCTTGGGCACGAAATTGTCGGCATCGTCGTTGAAAAAGGCGCCAATGTGCAGGATTTTGCGCTTGGCCAGCGCGTCGGCGTGCCGTGGCTCGGACACAGCTGTGGTCATTGCCGCTATTGCACTCGCGGCGCGGAAAACCTTTGTGACCAGGCCGAGTTCACCGGCTACACGCTCGCTGGCGGATATGCCGAGCTGGCCCTGGCCGATCAGCGCTACTGCTTTGCGCTGCCCGCCCAATACTCGGACGCCGAAGCGGCGCCGCTGCTCTGCGCGGGCCTGATCGGCTATCGCGCACTGGTCGCCGCTGGCGACGCGCAGCGCCTCGGGATCTATGGTTTTGGCGCCGCCGCGCACATCATTGCGCAGGTCGCTCGCTGGCAGGGACGCGAGGTCTTCGCCTTCACCAAGCCGGGAGATGTCGACGGTCAGGCGTTTGCCCGCCAGCTTGGTGCGCATTGGGCCGGTGCAGCGGATCAGGCGCCGCCGCAGGAAATGGATGCGGCCATTCTCTTCGCACCGGTCGGTGAATTGGTTCCACAGGCGCTGCGCCACACGGCCAAAGGCGGCACCGTGGTTTGCGCCGGCATCCACATGAGCAATATCCCCGAGTTCCCCTACGCCCTCCTCTGGGGGGAACGCTGTCTGCGCTCGATCGCCAATCTGACGCGGCGCGACGGCGAGGACTTCTTCGCCATAGCCCCCAGGGCCGGCGTCAGAACCGAAGTGAGCTGCTTCGCGCTGGACGCCGCAAACGAGGCACTGCAGCAGTTGCGCGCGGGCCGCATCCGTGGTGCCGCCGTATTGATCCCGGAGCAGAACACGGCTCGTCAGAAGCTGTAGCGCACCTCCGAATAGACGCGGTCACTGTCGTCATAGCGCCCGAAGAACCCGTCCGGCGGTCCATCGAAGATATCGACGCCGACCGCCAGGTCCCAGTTCTTCTCGAAGTTCCAGCTCAGGCGCGGGCGCAGCATCCAGTCGTTGCGGTTGAAGCTGGCGATATACAGCGCCTGGGCCTCGAACTGGCCGCCGAACTTGCGGTTCACCAGCAGGCTGTAGCCGTTTTCGTTGCTCGCCGGAATGATATCCGGGTTGTGATCGAAGAAATGATTCTGGAATAGCTGGACATTGATCCGGGTATCGGTGAACTGGGAAAAGTCGAGACCGAGCACCCAGGTGAGGGTGTTCTGCCCGACCAGGCCATCGGCATCGCTCAGATCGGCCACCTCATACTTCTGGCCGCTGGTATAGACCGCCTCGCCCTTGAGAACCATCGATCCGAGGTCTTTGGAAAAAGTCGTTCCGTACTGATCGATGCGCTCGTGCCGCGCCTGATAGGTGACGCTCGGCTGAGGTCCAGCGATGATCTCCCGGTAGAAGGTCGGCGCCACGCTCATGCTGCTGTAGGCAAAGGCCGCCACGTCCCAACCATTGTGAAGCATCGACAGGCGCAGGCCGTAGTTGGTGTTGGCGAGGTTGCGGGTGGGGATCTTTTCGTTGCGGAAGGTGGCCTCGCCGTAGGGCACCAGCGTGTAGTCGTAGAATTGCGCCCCCGGCTTGCCGATGTTGTCGTAGCTGGCCACCGGAATCCAGATCGCTTCGGCGTGGAAATCACCCTTGAAGTACTCGGCACGGGCGGCCCACTGCGGGATGCGCAGGATGTCGAACTCGGGTAGCACGAAATGCCGCATGTCCTTGGCGGAAACGACGTCGCCGAAGAGCAGACCGACCATCTCGCCCCAGATGATCTGCTGCCGGCCGAGACGGAAATCCCAGTCGCCGGCGCCGATATCGATGTAGTTCTCGCGCAGCAGCACATTCAGCGTCTGATTGTCATTCACCGCTTGCGGGTAGAAGTCGCTGACCGCATAGACCGCGTCGAAGTCGACCCGGACACCCAGGTGCCACTTGATGCCCCCGCTGAAGTTCCCCTGCGCACTGAGATCGGCGCGCGTCATCGCCTCCGACCAGTGCGACGGCTCGGGCGTGGTGTAGGCCATGACATTCTGGATGAAGCCGCGGTAGCGTACCGGCCGCGACGTCGCCTTGGCGACCGCCTGTTCGGCCGCCCCTTTCGGGGCCGTGGCGTCGCTGTCGCCAAACAGGGCATCGCGGCTGAGCGGCAGGTCTCCGGCGGGTGCCGCGGCGGGCTCATCCGTTCCAAACAAGGCGTCGCGACTGAGCGGCGCCTCGCTTGCTGGCGCGACAGCGGCCGGCTCATCGGTCGCGAACAGGCCGTCGCGACTGAGCGGCAGTTCGCCGGCTGGCGCTGCGGCGGCAGGCTCGTCAGTGCCAAACAAGGCGTCGCGGCTGGGAGGCGCTTCGCTTGCTGGAGCGGCGACGCTTGACGCATCGGTACCGAACAAGGCGTCGCGACTGAGGGGCGCTTCGCTCGCTGGAGCGGCGACCGGAGTCGCCGCGGGAGCGGCGGCCGGCTCGGCGCTGCCGAACAGGTCATCGCGGCTCATCGGCAGATCATCCGACTTGGCAGCCAGCAAGAGCGCCATTGGCTTGGCCGTGGCCGCGACGACACCGTTGCCGGCCGCCCGACTGGCGTCATTCCCCGGCTGCGCCAGAAGCGACATCGGCAAGCTTGCCAGCGCCAGGGCGAGAATTGTGAAAGGCTGCTTACTTCTGATCTGCATTGCGGTTTTCCCCGTCGTTGTCTGACGCCGCGCTCGGCGTTGGATTCTCTTGGTCATCGCCCGTCGGCGCCTCGCTGTCTGCATTTCCGGCCGTCGTCTCCGCCGGCCGGTGCCGCGCAACCGACCATTTGCGGCTCGAACGCACGCCGAGCAGGGCAATCTCGCCATCCTCGACCCGAACCAGGCGATCCGCCTTGGCAATCACCCGCTTGTCGTGTGTCGAAAAGATGAAGGTCGTTTTCAGCGCCCGGTTGATCTTCTTCATCAGCAGAAGGATTTCCTCGCCCGTCTTGTGATCGAGGTTGGCGGTCGGTTCGTCGGCCAGAACAATGGCCGGCTTGATCACCAGAGCCCGGGCGATAGCCACGCGCTGGCGCTGGCCGCCACTGAGCTGGTTCGGACGGTGGCTGGCAAACTTCGCCAGGCCAACGATGTCGAGAAAGTACGCCACCCGCCTGCGGCGGTCCGCGGCCGACATATCCCTGCGCTGCAGCAGCGGATACTCGACGTTTTCGGCGGCCGACAACACCGGCAACAGATTGAAGGTCTGAAAAATGAAACCGATGGTTCGGGCGCGCAGATCGGCCAGTTGGTCCGGTGTCCGGCCGCTGACATCCTTATCGTTGATGTATATCTTGCCGCTGGTCGGCGTGTCAATGCAGCCGATCAGATTGAGCAAGGTCGTCTTGCCACTACCGGAAGGGCCGGCAATCGCCAGGAAGACACCCGCGTCGAAGGCCAGAGTAATATCCTTGAGGGCTTGGACTTTCTGCTCACCGAGCTGATAATCCTTGCAGACGTGTTCGATACGGACAACGCTCATACGGTGGCACTTCCGGCCAACCGACTGAACGGTCAGCACAATGGGGTGAAGACGATGGAAAGCATGACGATCCGCCATTCCGGTGTCAAGACTGCCTTGGCGCTCCTGCTGGTGATTTCTTCGACCTGGACAGCGGCAGCGATGGCTGCAAAGGCTACCGAGGAAGAATTGGGCAACGAGGCCATGGCTCGGATGATCGTCCAGAAAGCCGACGAGGTGCGTTTCCCTGCCGAGGGCTTTCAGGTCGACGTAGCGATCACCACCACCGACCAGGGCGGCAGTTCCGACCTGCGCAGGTACCGGGTGCTATCGAAGGGCAACACCAACAGCGTGGTGATGGTCATCGAACCGGCCTCCGAACGCGGCCAGATCATGCTCATGAAAGGCCGCGACCTGTGGATCTTCATGCCTGAAGTCTCACAGCCGATTCGGCTCGCGCTCTCGCAAAGGCTCACCGGTCAGGTGGCCAATGGCGATCTGGCACGCGCCAACTTCGCCGCCGACTACAATCCGAAGCTGCTGCGCACCGAGAAGATCGGCGATGACGACTTCTATGTGCTCGAACTGACCGGCGTCGACCGCAGCGTCACCTACCAGCGGGTGCTCTACTGGGTCCGGGCAAAGGACTCCTGGCCGTACCGCGCGGAATTCTATTCGCTTTCCAATCGCCTGTTGAAATCCTGCAAGTACGAAAACTACCAGACCATGGAGGGCAGGCAGCGGCCGACGCGGCTGATCATGAAAGATGCGCTGCGTGGCGGCGAGCAGTCGGTCATGGAGTACGGCAGCATGAGGCTGCGCGATCTGCCGGACAAGATTTTCACCAAGGACTACCTCAAGAAACTCGACTAGGGAGGCGTTCGCCGGGGCTGCTGCGGGTTCTTCGTAGTAGTATGCGGGGCTGCAATGGGTAGCTCGTCGGCGAGCCAGAAAAGACCAGAGGGGTGGCGGATGTTTCTTTCGAACTTGACAGAACTGACCATGAGCCAGGGCTATCGGCGGTTCTTCAGGGTCGTGCCGGCGCTGTCCGACGAGCTGCGCGCCGAGAACTACCGCATCCGCCACGAAGTGTATTGCCAGGAGCTGGGTTATGAGGCGCTGCGCCCGGAGGGTCTCGAAGCGGATTCCTACGACGAGCAATCGCTGCATTGCCTGGTGCAGTCGGTTGCAACCGGGGAATTTGTCGGCTGCGCGCGTCTGGTGCTGATCGATCCGAGAGTTGGCCAGCAGGCCAGGCTCCCCTTGGAAGTCAGCTGCGCCGAGACGCTGGACCGCTCGCTGGTCGATCCGCTGGCGCTGGACCGTTCGTGCATTGCCGAAATCTCGCGCCTGGCGGTGATCGGCAGCTACCGCCGCCGCCCGGGCGAGAAGGATAGACCGATCTCGATCTCGGAGGAGGACTTTGGCACGGCCAAGCAACCGCGCCAGCCCTACCTCGCTCTGGCGGTCTATCTTTGCCTGATCTCGCTGGCCCGACACTACGGAGTGACGACCCTCTTCGTCCTCACCGAGCCGCGTCTGGCCTCGAACCTGACGCGCCTGGGCGTGAAGGTCACACAGATCGGCGGCGCCATAGAACACCGCGGCACGCGCATTCCTTCGATGCTGTCGGTTGAAGAAATCATCGACGGCATGAATTTCGTTCTCCGCGCGCTCTTCGAGGTCGTCTCGCGCGAAGTCCAGGAAGGGATCGCAGCGGCCGGCGAAAACGCGGTTCGCGCCGGCCACCACCCGTCGTCCTAGCGCTAGCGGTCATGACATGTCGAGACACCCGGGATCATGAGAGTCATGCGCGTTTCCCCCTCTTCTCTGGCGGTGGGGAGTTTCGTGAGTCGCATGCGCGACCTTCCCATTACAGCCCGCAATGATTAGCTTGCCGGAGCCCGTCCGCCACGCCATCGAGTCGGGACGCGCACCCTCACCGCCGCAGGTACTGCTCCGCCTCCTGCAGATGGTCGACGACGACAGCACGACCATGGCCGAGCTGGCCGGGCTCGTCGAGCAGGATCCGGGACTGTGCACCCGCGTGCTGACCGCCGCCAACTCACCCGCCATTCGCCGCGGCACACAGCTGCGCAGTATCGAGAACTGTCTGATCGCCCTCGGCACCCGACTGGTCCGTTCGATCGCCACCTGTCTTTCGGTCCAGAACCTGTTCGACGAGCGCACCGCCAGTCGTTCGGTCGATCTTTCCGCCTTCTGGACACACTCGCTGCTGGTCGCCGAATTGTCGCGCAGTCTGGCCGCCACCTACGGCTATCCGCGGCCGGACGAGGCCTACCTGGCCGGACTGCTGCACGACGTCGGCGAACTCATTCTTATCTCGGCACTTGGCGAACCCTACCTGCAGCTTCTTGCCGCCTGCCCCAGCGAGGCGGAGCTTTCCGACCGGGAAAGCGAACGCTTCAGTGTGCACCACGGCGAAATCGGCACTTGGCTGGCCGACCAATGGCATCTCGATTCGCCGTTTGCGGACGGCATTCTCTTCCACCATCTGCCGGCCGAGCAGATCGCCACCGCCGCCCAGCTGCCGCAGCTGGTATGGCTGGCACACGCGCTGGTTTCGTGTGACACGATTCCTGAAGAGCTGACAACCCTCGCCGACCAGATGTTCGCCAGCGACCGCAGCGACCAGCTGAGCAGGCTGCGCGACGAAGCCGAGCAGCGGATGTGCATTATCGCCGACGCCATCGGTATCGCCCCGCCGGAAAGGGCGGCAGCCGGCGGCAGCTCGAACGGCATGCCACGGGTGCTCGGCGCCCGCCGCCGCAGCAGCGAAGCCGGCGCCGAGGAACAGATCGCCGCGATCATCGGTGAGAAGGCCTTGCTGCAGCCCCTGCAGCAGGATCTGTGCGCCCTTGAGAGCGACGCCGAAGTCTTCCTCTCGCTGCGCGAGTCGGCACGTATCCTGTTTGACCTCAACCACCTCGCTTTCCTGCTCTGCGAGCCGGAAAACGGCCCCCTCA
>LBIU01000410.1 GCA_000987445.1 Candidatus Accumulibacter adiacens
ATTCGGTCTGACCGGAAGCGAGCACGCGCCGATCATCGCGGCTGATCTTGTCGCCGAATTCACCGGGAAACAACTCGGCGTTGCTGCGCCCGACCACCTGCTCCGGATCCAGGTTCAAGAACTCGGCGACACTGCGATTGGCATGCAGGATTCGCAAGTCCTGATCCTTGACATAGGCCATGCCGGGGAGATGGTCGAGAAAATTCTTCAGGATTTCGCGCGAGCGAGCAAGGTCACGTTCGGCCGTCTTGCGCGCATCGATGTCTTCGATGATCGAGACGAAATGATTGGGCGTACCGTCGCCGTTGCGAATCAGTGAGACACTGAGGTTTATCCAGACGCAGCGACCGTCCTTGCGGAAATAGCGCTTTTCCAGCGTATAGCGGTCGATTTCCCCGCGGACAAGGCGCGCCAGCTGCGTCAGGTCGAGTTCGAGGTCGTCTGGATGGGTGATGTCCTGGAAAGTCAGGGTGAGGAGCTCCGCCTGCGAGTAGCCGGCCAGCTGGCACAAGCGCTCGTTCACGCGCAGCCAGCGCCCGTCGGGCGCCACAAAGGCAATGCCGGCGGCAGCCTGGTCGAGCGCCGCGCTGAGGTCGGCTTCGCTGGCGCGCAACTGCTCCTCCGTGCGCTTGCGCGAGGTGATGTCCTGCACCAGGGCGATGAAATGGTCGATCGAGCCATCCGGGCGTCGCATGGCTCTGGCCGCGATATAGGCGTCGATGACCGCGCCATCCTTGCGAATGTAGCGCTTGTCGATTTCGTAGGCGTCGATCTCGCCGGCAAGCACGCGCTCGAAGAACGCGACGTCGGACGCCAGATCGTCCGGGTGCGTGACGTCCGACCAGCTCATCCGCTGCAGTTCGTCGCGATCGTAGCCGAGGATGTCGCACAGCCTCCGATTGACCGTCAGCCAGCCTTTTTCAGGCGAGGTGGTGGCCATGCCGACCATCGAATTCTCGAAGACGCTGCGGAAGAGCTGCTCGCTGTGGCGCAGCGCGTCGGTCACGGCTGCCTGTTGCTGCCAGCTGCGATGAAGCAGCCAGCCGAGCAACGTGGTCAGCACGGCGAACAGCGCCAGCGCCAGCGAGCCCGCGACGACTTTTCGCCACCAATCAGCCAGCGGAACGGTGGCCGGCTGGGCAAGCACCACGGTGAAGCCATAGGTCGCGCTGCGCGCGTAGCTGACCAGCTGCTCGCTGCCGTCCTCACCGTGCATGGTGACCGCGCCCGCGCTCGCGGCGGCAAGCGCGTCACGCAGGGCAGCGCTGCGCAGCGCCGTTCCGGGCGTCACCCCAGCCGGCAGGCCGGGAGCCGCCGCGATCCAGCGCAGCTCCGCATCCAGGAGGCCGATGTAGCTTTCCGCTCCGGAACGCAGGCCGCGCAGCAGACCCTCGATATCGGCGACGGGAACCGACGCCACGGCAACGCCGCTGAAGCGCGCGTCCTTCGCACCCAGTCGTCGCGCCATCGCCAGCACTGTCTTGCCCGAAATCCGGCCGGTCAGCGGCGGCGAGATCGCCAGCCCGAGTTGCGGGTCGTCGCGCAGGCGAATGAAATAGTCGCGATCCGAGACATCGACGCCGCTTCCCAAACTGTTTTCAGGCGAGTGAATGATCCGGCCATCGGCGTCACTGATCCAGATGAAGTTCACCGGCGGATGCCGGTCGCTGACGCGCACGATCCAGCGCTCGAAGTGCTGACGACCGCGGGCCAGCTGCCCGGCATGCTCGTCGGCGACGGCCCGCAGGCTGAGGTCGATCCTGCCGTACTGGCTGTCGACATCCTTGCCGATCAAGCGCGCGAGATTCGTCGCCGCCGCCCGGAACTTCCCCTCCTCGCTGCGCCGCGAGTCTGCGAAGACATAGGCCAGCGCAGCGGCCACCAGCACATTGATGCCGACGATGCCGACGATGAGGTAACGGATGAAACGCGGATCCGGTTGCCAGTCACGCCTCCGCTCCCCAGGGGCTGGGACGGGTTGAGATGCCACGTTGGGCGCGCTACGCTCGGTCATATTCTGCCGTTGTTTCCCGGTCGGGATTGCCTTGCCTTCGGGGACTTCGGGGACTTGGGCGCCAGGGGAAGCGGTCAGCGCCAGAGACGACGGCCGGAACCCCTCTCTCGAGGCGCGGGAGTTTGCTGCGACGCCCTAGCATACGGCCAGCGACTAGAAAAGACCATCCCCGAGCCCCGGAATACCGCCCCGCCAGCGGCGACCCGTCGGATTGCTCGCCAGGACGCTGACCGGCAGACGCGGCAATGACCTGCGGCCGGCTCTCTGCTAGAGTGCACGGTCGCGATGGCGACGATCAGGAGAGCGCAGGACGATGCGGGCAACAGGCAGGCTGCGGGCAGGTGTGGACCAGCGACGTGCTGACGCCATCTAACGTGCGGCGCTCGCCGCTCCTCTGCGGGCTGCTGCACGCATGAAACTGAGCATCCGCCAAGGCCTGCTGCTGTTCCTGATGCTTGCCAGCCCGATGTTGATCAGCGTCGTCGGCCTCGGCCTGTGGGGCACCTGGCGCAGCCAGGACCTCCTGCAGCAGGTGCTGGTCAAGCAGGTCGAGCCGGTCCAGGACCTGATCCTGATCGACAAGCAGATCGCAAGGGTACGCGTGCGCATGTACGGCGTGCTCAATGACGATATCGGCGCCGAGGGCGCCCGCATCTACCTGGCGCAGGCGCGGCGGGACATCATTCGCGGCTGGCAGGCCTATCGCGCGGCAACGGAAGACAAGACCGACCAAGGCGAGCAGGTGCTGATCGACACCATAGAGCCGGCAATCGCGGAACTGCCGGCCCTGCTTGACCGTCTCGACGGCTTCCTCGCCGGCAATGACCGCGCGGCGATCAATCACTTGCTGAAAGAGGACTGGTGGGCCGTCCAGTTGCAGGTGGTGACGCCGGTCGGCAAACTGATCGACCTGCAGAAAGCACATGTCGCCGCGGCCTCGGCAAGGGCACAGGAGGTCTTTCGAGAGACGCTGCTCGGCACCGGCCTGTTGCTGCTGGCAGGACTGCTGAGCTTCTTCTGGTTTTCGCGGCGCCTGTTCACCCACGTCACCGAAAAACTCGACGTGATCGAGGCGGCGCTGACGCGAATCGCTCGCGGCGACCTCGAGACCCGCATTGGCGGCAGCCATCGCGGCGAGTTCGGGCGCATCGTCGTGGCGCTCGACCTGGCGGCCGATAAACTGAGCCGCAAGGAGGAGGAACTGCGCTCGGTGGTCGACCACCTGCGCGACGGCGTCATCACCATCGACGCCAGCGGGATGATTCGCTCGGCGAACCCGGCGATCTGCACGATCTTCCGGCAGCCCGCAAACGCGCTGCAAGATGAGGATCTGCGGATGCTGATTCCGCCCGACTACCGCGCCGCCCATGCCCAGGGCCTGGCCCGCCATGCGGCGACCGGCGACGCGCTGGCGCTCGACCGGCTGGTGGAGCTGGAAGGGCTACGCAGCGACGGCTCGCGCTTCCCGATCGAGTTGTCGATCAACGCCTACGCCGTGCGCGGCGAGCGCTTCTACAGCGGCATCATTCGCGATATCAGCGACCGCAAGCAGGCGGAAGCAACGCTGCACCAGGCCCTCGAACAGGCACAGGAATACCTCGACGTGGCGCTGGCGGTGATGGTGGTCATCGATTGCGACCTGAGCGTGCGCCTGATCAACCGCGCGGGCTGTGCGCTGCTTGGCCTGAGCGAAAGCGAAATCGTCGGCAGCAACTGGTTCGATCGCTTCATCCCCGCGCCCGAACGCGAATCCCTGCGCAGCAGTTTCCTGAATTGGCTGGCGGGTACGCCAAGCGGCGTGATTGCTGCGCACAACCACAACGACATCCTCACCGCCGACGGCCGCGTGCGGCGCGTCGCCTGGAGCAACGCCCTGCTTCGCGACGAGTCGGGTACGGTGACCGGCAACCTCAGTTCGGGCATCGACGTGACCGACCAGCACGCTGGCGAACTAGAGCTGCACGCGACCATCGAGCGCCTGACCGAACTCAACCGCAAACTCGAGCAAGCGCAGAGCCAGCTGCTGCAATCCGAGAAGATGGCCTCGATCGGCCAACTGGCGGCGGGAGTGGCGCACGAAATCAACAACCCGGTGGGTTTCGTCAACTCGAACCTCGGCAGCCTCAGGGACGAGGTCCATGACCTGCTGCGCGTGATCGACGCCTATGCGGCAGCGGATCCGGTTCTCGCCGAACACTCTCCGGCGCTGATGGACACGATCAGCCAGGCCCGGGATGCGGCCGAGCTCGACTACCTGCGCGACGATGTCGGCACATTGATCGACGAATCGCTCGACGGCCTGCAACGCGTGCGCAGGATCGTCCAGGATCTCAAGGACTTCTCGCGCGTGGATACCAGCGAGTGGCAGTTCGCCGACCTCGAGGCGGGGTTGGAAAGCACCTTCAACATCGTCTGGAACGAGATCAAGTACAAGGCCGAGGTGCACAAGGAATACGCCGGCATTCCCGAAGTCGAGTGCATCGCGGCGCAGGTCAATCAGGTCTTTCTGAACCTGCTGGTCAACGCCGCGCAGGCCATCGAAGGGCGTGGAACGATCATCCTGCGCAGCGGCGCTGATGACCGGGAAGCATGGATCGAGGTCGAGGACAGCGGCCGAGGCATCGCCCCGGAGCATCTCACGCGGCTCTTCGAGCCCTTCTTCACCACCAAGCCGGTCGGCCAGGGCACCGGCCTCGGCCTCTCGCTCGCCTACAGCATCGCCCAACGCCACGGCGGGCGGCTCGAAGTCAGCAGCCAGATCGGCGTCGGCTCGAAATTCCGGCTGACGCTGCCGCTACGGCGGGCACCGAGCGCGGCGCTTGCAGTCGCCGACGCGAGCCAGCCGGCCTAGCTCGCCAGAGAAGGCAGATGTCCGGCCACGAACAGGCGCAGGCACAGGGCGAGGTGATCGAGGTCGCCGACGGCAAGCCGATCCGGATGTGGACCGAAGGGGTGCCGGTCGAGCGCGCGGCGCGCGAGCAACTGCTCAATACCGCCCGCCTGCCGTTCATTTTCCGCCATCTGGCGGTGATGCCCGACGTGCATCTCGGCAAGGGCTCGACGATCGGCAGCGTCATCCCGACCTGCGGGGCGATCATTCCGGCAGCGGTCGGCGTGGACATCGGCTGCGGCATGATCGCCACGCGCAGCACGCTCAAGGCTGGCGACCTCCCCGACAGCCTGCGTGGGCTGCGCGCGGCCATCGAAGACGCCGTCCCGCATGGACGGACGCTCGGCCGCGGCCAACGCGACCAGGGCAGCTGGCAAGGCGCACGACGCCTGCCGCCGCTGGTCGACAGCCTGTGGGCAAGGCTGCTGCCCGGCTTCAAGCGCCTCGTCGAGAAAACCCCGCGCCTGCAGGACAGCAACCACCACCTGCACCTCGGCACCCTGGGCTCGGGCAACCATTTCATCGAAGTCTGTGTGGACGAAGCCGAGCGCGTCTGGTTCATGCTGCACTCGGGGTCGCGCGGCGTCGGCAACGCCATCGGCCGCACTTTCATCGCCCTGGCGCAGGCCGACATGCGCCAGCACCTGGCCAATCTGCCCGACCGCGACCTGGCCTACCTCAAGGAGGGCAGCCGCCATTTCGACGACTACCTCGAAGCCGTCGGCTGGGCGCAGGAATATGCGCGCTGCAATCGCCTGGCGATGATGAGCCATGTCGTCACGGCCGCCCGCCGGGTGATCGCCAGGCCGTTCAGCGTGGACGCCGAAGCGGTGAACTGCCACCACAACTACGTGCAGCGGGAGCGGCACTTCGGCAGCGAGGTCTTCGTCACCCGCAAGGGGGCGCTGTCGGCGCGCCAGGGCGAACTGGGGATCATCCCCGGCTCGATGGGCGCGCGCAGCTACATCGTGCGTGGTCTCGGCAACGCGCAAGCCTTCTGCTCGTGCAGCCACGGCGCCGGGCGGCTGATGAGCCGCAACGAGGCGCGCCGCCGCTTCACCCTCGCCGACCAGGAACGCGCCACCGCGCAGGTCGAATGCCGCAAGGACGAGGCCGTGATCGACGAGATCCCGATGGCTTACAAGGACATCGACGCAGTGATGCGCGCGCAGCGCTCGCTGGTCGAGGTGGTGCACACCCTGCGCCAGGTGGTGTGCGTGAAAGGCTGAGATTCGGGAGCGAAGGAGCCGCCTTTATCGCCCGATTCATCGGGCGATGCGGCGCGCGAAACACAGATCAAGGCATTGGAATACAGCCGCG
>LBIU01000411.1 GCA_000987445.1 Candidatus Accumulibacter adiacens
AACGAGCCGCCCAACGAAGTCAGCGTGACGGTGACGCCGTCCGGCCAGGTGCTGGTCAACAAGACGCCGCTCGAGGCGGTCAGCGTGCAGGCGATCAGTGATGCCCTGCGCCGCGCCGCCGGCGACGCCAAGGAGCCGGTGATCGTCATCAACGCCGACGCCAAGGCCACCCATCAAAGCGTGGTCGACATCATGCAGGCAGCGCAGGCTGCCGGTTACCCGCGCATTTCCTTCGCCACGCAATCGCCGCGCTGATGGCCGCTGGCGGCATTGCGCGCAGCTTGCCGCGGCGCTGGTACGAGCGCCCTCCGGCCCCCGTTCTGTGGCTGTTGCTTCCGCTGTCCTGGCTGTTCGGCACGCTCGCCGGGCTGCGCCGCTGGCTGTACCGCTGCGGCGCCTTGCGCACGCAGCGCTTGCCGGTGCCGGTGATCATCGTCGGCAATCTCACCGTCGGCGGCAGCGGCAAGACGCCGTTGGTGTTGTGGCTGGTCGAGCGCCTGCGTGCAGCGGGCTGGCGACCCGGGATCATCAGTCGCGGCTATGGTGGTAGCGGCGAGGGCGTGCGCGCGGTGGCCGCTGGCGCGTCGCCGGCGCTGATTGGCGATGAGCCGCTGCTGCTCGCGCGGCGTAGTGGTGTGCCGGTCTTCGTTGGCCGCGATCGCGCGGCGGCCGGGCAAGCCCTGCTGGCCGCCCATGCCGAATGTGACGTGATCGTCTCCGACGATGGCTTGCAGCACTATCGTTTGCAGCGCACCGCCGAAGTGGTGGTCTTTGATGGGCGCGGCGCTGGCAATGGCTGGCTGCTGCCGGCGGGCCCCTTGCGCGAGCCTTTGCGGCGCTTGGCGGGGGTCGCGGCGGTGGTCTGGAACGGATGTCGCGAGGCAGGCGTGGTGGACGCCGCCGAGGCTTGTCCGCAGTTCGAGATGCGCCTCCTCGGTCAGCGCTTCGTCGCTGCCGGCGGGCTTGCTGGTCGGCCTGCCGACAGCTGCGATGCGGCATCCTTGCGTGGGCGCAAGCTGTATGCCTTGGCGGGTATCGGCGATCCCGGTCGTTTCTTCGCGCAGCTGCAGGCGCTGGGGCTGGAGTTCGAGGCCCATCCCTTTCCCGATCACCATCCCTATGTCGCGGCCGAGCTAGCCTTTGCCGGTGATGGCGTGCTGCTGATGACCGAGAAAGATGCGGTAAAATGTGCGCCGATTGTAACCGGCGAGGCTTGGGTGCTGCCGGTCGAAGCGGTCATCAGCGGCACGCCGGGTGGTGCCGGTCTTTTCGAGACAATTCTGGAGAAACTCAATGGACGCACGACTGCTTGATATTCTCGTCTGCCCGATCTGCAAGGCCAACCTCGAATACCGCAAGCCCCAGTCGGAACTGGTCTGCAAGCCCTGCAGGCTGGCTTTCCCGGTCCGCGACGGTATCCCGATCATGCTCCAGGATGAGGCCCGCCCGCTGAGCACCGACGACGCCTGAGCACCGCGCGCAAGGAGGGAGCGATGGCATTCAAGGTGGCGTTCAAGGTGGTTATCCCGGCGCGCTACGCGTCGACCCGCTTGCCAGGCAAGCCACTGCTCGACCTGGCCGGCCGGCCGATGGTCGTGCGCGTCGCCGAGCGGGCCATGGCGTCCGGGGCCGACGAGGTGCTGGTGGCCTGTGACCATCCGCAAGTCCTGGCCGCGGCCGAGCGCCATGGCCTGCGCGCCCTGCTGACCCGTGCCGATCACCTCAGCGGCACCGATCGCCTGGCCGAGGTGGTCGAGGCCAGCGGCTGGAGCGACGACACCGTGGTGGTCAATGTGCAAGGCGACGAGCCCCTGATCGATCCGGCGCTGATCGCCCAGACGGCGTCCCAGCTGGCGCAGAGCGGTGCTGACATCGCCACCCTTGCGCACCCGGTGAGTGATGCCGCCGACTTCTTCAATCCGCATGTGGTCAAGGTGGTGCTGGCGGCCGGCGGCGACGCGCTGTATTTTTCGCGGGCGCCGATTCCCTACGCCCGCGAGCATTTCGCCCGCGAGGCCGGCGGCGAAACCTTGCCCGCGCAGATGCTCGCCTATCGGCATGTCGGCCTGTACGCCTATCGCGCGCGCTTCCTGCGCACCTATGCCAACCTGGCGCCTTCGCCGCTGGAAGGCCTCGAAGCGCTCGAGCAGTTGCGTGCCCTGTGGCACGGCTTCCGCATCAGTGTGGCAATTTCCGACCGGCTGCCGCTTGCCGGCGTCGACACGCCTGCAGATGCGCAGCGCGTTCAGGCATGGTTCAAAAAGTTTGACCCTGCGCCGGTTTGAGGGTAAGTTGGGGCGTCCTGGTCACGACAACGTTCTGGCCGCGACCGGCAGCCGAAGTGCAAGTGTCTGAAGTCATTGACAATTTGCTTGATTTGAAAATCAACGAAAGCGAACCATGAAACTCATTCTGCTCGGTGCTCCAGGGGCTGGGAAAGGCACTCAAGCCCAGTTCATTTGTGAGCATTTCGGTATCCCGCAGATCTCGACCGGCGACATGCTGCGCGCGGCGGTGAAGGCGGGCACCCCCCTGGGACTGGCCGCCAAGAAAGTGATGGACGCGGGTGGTCTGGTTTCCGACGAGATCATCATTGGCCTGGTCACCGATCGCCTGCAACAGCCGGACTGCGCCGAAGGCTACCTTTTCGACGGTTTTCCACGCACCTTGCCGCAAGCTGAAGCCATGAAGGTTGCCGGTGTGGCGCTCGACTACGTGCTGGAAATCGATGTCGCCGATGAGGAAATCATCGAACGCATGAGCGGCCGTCGCGTCCATCTCGCCTCCGGTCGCACCTATCATCTGCGTTTCAATCCACCGCAGGTGGACGGCAAGGACGATGCGACGGGAGAAGCGCTGATCCAGCGCGCCGACGACCAGGAGGAAACGGTCCGCAAGCGTCTGCAAATCTATCATTCGCAGACCAAGCCCTTGCTCGACTACTACCGTGCGTGGGCAGCAACTGGCGACCCAAAGGCGCCGAAGTGCCCGAGAATTGCCGGTGTGGGTAGCGTCGAGGAGATCAAGAAAGCCGCTTTCGATGCCCTTAAGTAGCCATTCACCGTCGCTGACGGTGGCTTGGAAGAAAAGCGCATCGGCGCAGCTGGCCAGTGTCAGCGCCGCCGCTTCGCGCTTACGGGCATGGGGCTGTCGCGGTCTCACCAGCGCCGCTACCGCGGCGTTTGTTGCCTCTGCGGAGCGGCCAAGACTTTGCTCGCCGCCGGGGCGTGTCGCGGCGCCGCCGCTGTGTCGGTTTCGACAACTCACCAGGTGTGAGCGTACAAGCGGTGTCCAAAATGGGCTTTTTGTTGTTTGAGTCGCTTATGAGGTAAATTCGAGCCACGGGGAAGTTGCCCTGGGAGCTGGGAAACTTTAGAGAGGGAGGTTGAATATGGGTTATCTGGTGTTCGCGCTGCTTTGCGCGCTCATTGCAGTGGCTTACGGAGCTGCAATGACCAAATGGATTCTCGGCTTGCCTGCCGGCAATCCGAAAATGCAGGAGATTGCCAAAGCCATTCAGGAAGGCGCTTCTGCCTATCTCAACAAGCAATACACCACCATCGGCATCGTCGGTGCCGTGCTCTTCGTGGTCATCTGGCTGGCGCTCGGCATGGCCATGGCCATGGGCTTCCTGATCGGCGCCGTCCTCTCGGGGGCCACCGGCTTCATCGGCATGAACGTTTCGGTGCGCGCCAACGTGCGCACGGCGGAAGCGGCGCGCAACGGCATTGCCGCGGCGCTCGATGTGGCCTTCAAGGGCGGTGCCATCACCGGCATGCTGGTCGTCGGTCTGGGCCTGCTCGGGGTAGCCGGCTACTACGCGATTCTCAGAGACCCGGGCGGCGATCTGCATCATGCGGTTGAACCGCTGATTGGTCTGGCCTTCGGCGGCTCGCTGATTTCGATCTTCGCCCGTCTGGGCGGTGGCATCTTCACCAAGGGTGCCGACGTCGGCGCCGACCTGGTCGGCAAGGTCGAGGCCGGCATTCCGGAAGACGACCCACGCAACCCGGCGGTCATCGCCGACAACGTCGGTGACAACGTCGGCGACTGCGCGGGCATGGCGGCCGACCTCTTCGAGACCTACGGGGTGACCGTGGTAGCGACGATGGTGCTTGGCGCGATGATGCTCCAGGGCGTCCCTGGCGCCAACGACAACCTGATCATCTACCCGCTGGTCCTCGGTGGCGTTTCGATCATTGCCTCGATCATCGGCTGCTTCTTCGTCAAGGCCAGCGATGGCGGCAAGATCATGAACGCGCTCTACCGCGGCCTGGCCGTGGCTGGCGGGTTGGCACTGGTGGCCTTCTATCCGGTGACCAAAATGCTGCTCGGCGAGGGTGTGACGCTCGCGGATGGCTCTCTGGTGAGCTCGGGGAGCATCTTTGGGGCGGCAACCATCGGTTTGCTACTGACCGGCCTGCTGGTCTGGATCACCGAGTACTACACCGCAACCGAGTATTCCCCGGTCAGGAGTGTTGCCGAGGCCTCGACCACCGGTCACGGCACCAACATCATCGCCGGACTGGCCGTCTCGATGAAGTCCTGTGCGCTGCCGGTGCTCTCCGTTTGCGCGGCAATCTACGTCACGCATGCCCTGGCTGGTCTGTACGGCATCGCCATTGCCGCCACCGCGATGCTGTCGATGTCCGGGATCATCGTTGCCCTCGACGCCTACGGACCGATTACCGACAACGCTGGCGGTATCGCCGAGATGGCCGGTTTGCCGTCATCGGTGCGTGATGTCACCGACCCGCTCGACGCGGTGGGCAACACCACCAAGGCGGTGACCAAAGGCTACGCCATCGGCTCCGCCGGTCTGGCGGCGCTGGTCCTGTTTGCCGATTACACGCACGCGCTCGAAGCGAACTTCGGTGCCAGCATGCGTTTCGATCTCTCGAACCACATGGTGATCATCGGTCTCTTCCTCGGCGGTCTGATTCCCTACCTCTTCGCGGCCATGGCGATGGAGGCAGTGGGTCGTGCGGCCGGTTCCGTGGTCGTCGAAGTGCGCCGGCAGTTCGCGGAAATCAAGGGCATCATGGAAGGCACCGCGAAGCCCGATTACTCCCGCGCCGTCGGCATGCTGACCGTTGCCGCGATCCGCGAGATGATCGTCCCCTCGCTGCTGCCGGTGCTGGTGCCGGTCGTCGTCGGTCTGATGCTTGGCCCGCAGGCTCTTGGTGGCCTGCTGATGGGAACGATCATCACCGGCCTCTTCGTCGCCATCTCGATGACCACCGGTGGTGGCGCCTGGGATAACGCCAAGAAGCACATCGAGGACGGCAACTTTGGTGGCAAGGGTTCCGAAGCCCACAAGGCCTCGGTGACCGGTGATACCGTCGGCGACCCTTACAAGGATACGGCGGGTCCGGCGGTCAATCCGCTGATCAAGATCATCAACATCGTTGCGCTGATGATCGTGCCGCTGATGGTTCCTGCCGCGGGTGCCAAGCCGATGCCGGCAGCACAGGCTCCGGCCGCTCCAGCCGCCGCGGTCGCTGCCGCCGCTTCGCCAGCGCCAGCGGCGGCGATGGCTGCCGCCTTGCCGGGTGCCACGCTGTATTTCGATGTCGGTTCGGCGGAGCTGCCGGGTGATGTGGCGATCACGCTTGAAGGCATCCTCCTCCATGTCACCGCCAATGCCGGCGCCAAGCTCGCCATTTCGGGCTTCCAGGATGCCAGCGTTAGCACGGAAGCCCGTGCGGCACTGTCGACGGATCGTGCCGAGGCGGTCGGTGAAGCGCTGAAAGCGGCTGGAGTTGCCGAAGAGCGTATCGAAATGAAGAAACCCGAGTCGATCAATGTCACCATTACCGGCACCGGCGAAGGTGCAGCGGCGCGCCGCGTCGAGGTCAAGGTGATGTAGTCCAGCGACATCGTGCTCGGCAGATGCAGCGCTGTGGCCTAACGGCTTGGCGCTGTACTCCGCCCGGGAAATGAAAGCGGGCCGCATTCATGCGGCCCGCTTTTTTCTATGTGTGGCTTATCGGTGAGCCCGGTGCCCTGCCGCTTTCGCTCACTTGAGCGCCGGATTGAGCGTGTACGTGCCGGTCAGGCTGGCCTGCGCCAGGACGTGTCCCTGCATCGCCGCACGCAGCTGCTGGCCGGTCAGCTTGCCTTCGGCATCGAGTCTGGCCACGTCGAGGGCAAAGACCGTAAACACATAGCGGTGGATGATCTCGTCGTTCCAGGGCGGGCAGGGGCCATCGTAGCCGTAGTAGTCGCCGCGCATGTCGTTGTCGCCGGCGAACCAGTTGGTGTAATCGTTGATTCCCTGGCGGGCGTCGTGTGGCGCGTGCGGGCCAGGCTTGCCGCGTGGCGTGACGTCGCTGCAGAACTCGCCTTCCCTGACTTCGCAAACGCTGGCTGGTAGATCGAGCAGTACCCAGTGGAAAAAGTCGACGCGCGGCAGCGACGCCGGCACCGTTCGGTCCTCCTGGTTGACGTCGTCGCCCTGGCTGGGGACGTCGGGGTCATGGCAGATGATGGCGAACGACTGCGTGCCGGCCGGGATGTCGCTCCACGCCAGCTGCGGGTTGCGGTTGCTGCCCAGGCAGACATGGTGATCCGGGTCGGCAATGCAGAAAGCGAAGTCACCGGGGATCTGCTGCCCGTCCGCGAAGCTACTACTGCTCAATTTCATCGTTGATCCTCCTGATTGATTACTCGGCGGCGCTGCGTTTGAAGTCACGCAGGCGAAAACCTGCAATCCATAGTGTAGCGAAATAGACACCCGCCCCGAAAGCCACGAGCAGCGAAAGCCGCAGCAAACGCTGGCTGAGGTTCCAGTTCAACCAGAGGCTTTCTTCGCCGACGGCGAACCACAGCGCTGCACCCATGCTGAGCATGGCCAGCGCCAGGCGAGCATAGAACAGCAGCCAGCCCGGTTGCGGCACATAGATTGCACGTTGCCGCAAGCCGCGGAAAAGCAGGCTGGCGTTGAGAATCGCCGCGAGGCTGATGGCCAGGGCCAGCCCGGCGTGCTGCAGCCAGCCGACCAGTGCCAGGTTCAAGAGCTGCGTGGTGCACAGCGAAATGATCGCGATCCTGACCGGTGTGCGCACGTTCTGGCGAGCGTAGAAACCGGGCGCGAGAACCTTCACCAGGATCAATCCGAGCAGGCCGACGCTGTAGGCGAGCAGTGCATTGCGGGTCATCAGGACGTCGTTGGCGGTGAACGCGCCGTGGTAGAACAGCGTCGTGATCAGCGGCACCGCCAGAATCGCCAGCGCCAGTGCCGCCGGCGCGGCGAGCAGAAAGGTCAGCCGCAGCCCCCAGTCGAGAAGTCG
>LBIU01000412.1 GCA_000987445.1 Candidatus Accumulibacter adiacens
CTTTCCAGGGTCGGATGCTCGGCGCGCAGCAGGGATTCGGTACAGCCCGTACATTCCTGGAAGTGCAGCCAGATCACCGAAGGCCGCTTCTTGGTAGCCACCGCTTCGGCGACCGCCGCTTCGGCGCCGGGCGGCAAGCCAAGACCGGCGGCGACGGTGGCGCAGAACTGCAGGAATTCGCGCCGCGGCATGCCGAGTCGCTTGCTCGCATCGACGATCGTCGTCTCGGCTTCCAATTGCAGCAGACGGGTGTTTGCCATTTTCCTGCTCCCTTATCTCGCTATCTGGTTCTCGTCGCCCGACCGGCGGTCGGGGAATGTCACCGCGACACACCGGAAAACATTCAACGCACTGAAAGCACTTAAAGCACTTATAGCGAAGGGGCTTACAAAAAGCGTGCCAGTTCTAAATCAGCCAATAAAGCAGAGACATGTCCTTCCTTGGCCGGCGCGCGAGGGGAATGCAGGTTTGCGCATGGGCCGCCAAGTGGAAACTTCGTTTCCACTTGGCGGCCCGGCCTTGGCCGAGCGCTGCGCCTGTGCTGCGCGCAAGCGTTGCAGCGCGTTTCGATTCGCCCTAGGATCGGCGCATGAAACGATCACTCGTCACCGACGGTGGCTGCGTCCCGGACAAGCGACCGTCGCCGGGCGCGCAGAGCGCCTCCGCTTGCCGACCAGAGGCGGGGTCGGCGTTCGAAGGTGTCGACGAGGCGGTGTGGATCGAGGTGATCCACAAGATGGACGAGGTGTACAACGACCTCCTGCAATACGAGGTGGTGCTCGAGGAGAAAAACGCCGCGCTCGAGGATTCGCAGCAGTTCATCGAGAGCGTGCTGGCGTCGATGTCGGACATTTTGATCGTCTGCAATCGCCATGGGGCGATCGACGAGGTCAACGACTCGCTGCGCCGGTTCATCGGCCAGGACGAAGGCGAATTGCGTGGCCGGCCCGTGTGCGATCTTTTTGCCGACGAGGCGTCGCGGCAGCGCGCCCGCGATTTCTTTTCGGCGGCGCGTCCGGCACCTGTCCAGGACTGCGAGCTGCGCATCATGGGACGAGACGGTAGCCCGCTGCCGGTCTCGCTGAACTGCACGCCGCGCCTTTCCGGAACCGGCAAGCTGGTTGGCATGGTGCTCACCGGCCGCCCGGTCGGTGAACTGCGCCGCGCCTACCATGCGCTGCGGCAGGCGCACGAAGACCTCAAGCGCACCCAGCAGCAGCTGCTGCAGGCCGAGAAAATGGCTTCACTCGGTCGTCTGGTTGCCGGCGTGGCGCACGAACTCAATAACCCGATCAGTTTCGTTCTCGGCAACGTCCTGGCCATCCGTCGTTACACGGCGCGCTTGCAGAGCTATCTGGAAGCGGTGCACGGCGCGCCTGGCGAGCGAGCGCCGGAACTGGACGCGCTGCGTCAGCAATTGCGCATCGATCGCATCATGCAGGACCTCAATCCGCTGCTCGACGGAATGACCGAAGGCGCCGAGCGGACCCGCGACATCGTCGATGGCCTGAAGCGTTTCTCGGCCATCGATCGCAGTGCCGACCAGGCTTTCAATCTGGCCGCCGTGGTCGGGCGTGCGGTGCGCTGGGTGGCGCGCTCGGGCTTGCGGGATTTTGCCGTCAAGGCCGATCTGCCGAGCGAGTTGCCGGTCATCGGCTCGTCCGGGCAGATGCAGCAGGTGCTGATGAACATTGTCCAGAACGCCTGTGACGCGACCGCCGGCTGCGACGCGCCGAGCCTCGAAATCAGCGCCGAGCAGCGCGAGGCAATGATCGTCCTGCATTTTGCCGACAATGGCCCGGGAATCACCGAGGCCAACCTGGCGCGTCTTTTCGATCCTTTCTTCACCACCAAGCCGGTCGGGCAGGGAACCGGTCTCGGGCTGTCAATCAGCTACGGCATCGTCGAACGGCACGGCGGCCGCCTGGAAGCGGCGAACCGGCCGCAGGGCGGCGCCGTGTTTTCCCTGAGCCTGCCCCTGGCGCCGAGCTAGAGCGGCTCGCCGCCGCCGGTCATCTCGGCCGGATTGACCCAGCGGTCGAAGTCCGCGTCACTGACGTATCCCAGGCCCAGCGCCGCTGCGCGCAGCGTACTGCCGTCCTGGTGCGCGCGCTTGGCGATCTCGGCGGCGCGGTCGTAACCGATGTGCGGCGCCAGCGCGGTGACCAGCATCAGCGAGCGCTCGAGCAACTCGCCGATGCGTTCGCGCCTGGCCTCGATGCCGCTGGCGCAGTGCGTGTCGAAGCTGCTCATGCCGTCGGCCAGCAAGCGTACGCTTTGCAGAAAGTTGTGGGCGATCAGTGGCTTGAAGACGTTCAGCTCGAAGTTGCCGGAGGCGCCGCCGATGCCTATGGCGACGTCGTTGCCCATTACCTGGCAGCAGAGCATGGTCAGCGCCTCGCACTGCGTTGGATTGACCTTGCCGGGCATGATCGAACTGCCCGGCTCGTTTTCCGGAATGCTGATCTCGCCGAGGCCGCAGCGCGGCCCCGAGGCCAACCAGCGGATGTCGTTGGCGATCTTCATCAAGGCCACGGCCAGCGTCTTCAGCGCGCCGTGCGCGGCGACCAGGCCGTCGTGCGCCGCCAGTGCCGCAAACTTGTTGCTTTCCTCGACAAAGGGCAGGCCGCTGTCGCGGGCGAGTTGCGCGCTCACGCGGGCAGCGAAATCCGGCGCGGTGTTGAGGCCGGTGCCGACCGCGGTACCGCCGATGGCCAGTGGGTACAGCGAGGGCAGGGCATCTTCGATGACCGCTTCGGCGTGTTCCAGCTGGGCCACGTAGCCGGAAAACTCCTGACCCAGGGTCAGTGGGGTCGCGTCCTGGAGGTGGGTGCGGCCGATCTTGACGATCTCCGAAAAGGCGGTGGACTTGGCCGCCAGTGTCGCGCGCAGCCGGGCCAGGGCCGGCAGCAGTGCGCGCGTGATGCCGAGAGCGGCGGCTACATGCATGGCCGTCGGGAAGACGTCGTTCGAGGACTGGCCGCGATTGACGTCATCATTGGCGTGCACGCAGCGCTTCTCGCCGCGTTCGCCGCCGAGCAGTTCCGAGGCGCGATTGGCGAGGACCTCGTTGATGTTCATGTGGCTCTGCGTACCCGAGCCGGTTTGCCAGACCGACAGCGGAAACTCGTCGCGATGGCGGCCGAGCAGGACTTCCTCGGCAGCAGCCGTGATCGCCGCTGCCTTGTTCTCGGCCAACAGCCCGAGCTCGCTATTCACGCGCGCGCAGGCTGCCTTGACGGCGGCCAGGGCGAGCACCAGTTCCTCCGGCAGGCGTTCGCTGGAGATGTCGAAGTGCTCAAGCGAGCGCTGCGTCTGCGCTCCCCAGAGTCGTTCCTTCGCCACCTCGATGCTGCCGAAGGAGTCCTGCTCCCAACGCGTCGTACTCATCGCCGATGTCGCCGTTGCTGGCGGGGGGTTCGCAGGAATCGCTGCATCGCTTTGCTCCTCAAAGGTGGAAGCCCGAATCATAGCTTCCAGGCGTGGCCACGGCTAGCAAGGGCCGATCATGGGGTTGGTGAGCATTGGCACCCACTTGCCACAAGTTAAATGTTTAGTTGTCACTTACTAAAAAACTACGTGCATATCGGCTGAGCCCGTGCTATCGTTGCGCCATGGTTAATCGACTGGCACGTTATGAATTCAGCGAACGACTCGCCGATCTGCTCGGTGAGTCGCGGCGCGACCTGCGCTTTCGGGTCACCTTGATGGTCACCGGAGGACTGGTTGCGCCTGGTCCCCGCGGTCGCGGTTCTCCGCCGGCGACGCCGCAGTACGCTGCGCAGCTGCTCATCGGCGCGATGGCCGCACCGCAGCAGGCGCAGACCGTGGAAGCCATCCGCTGCTATGAAGACTTGCGGCCGGCGGCGGTCGCGCCGGG
>LBIU01000413.1 GCA_000987445.1 Candidatus Accumulibacter adiacens
AGAAATTCTCTAAAATCGGAATCAACTATTTTTCTCTGCGCCGGAATCATTCGCCGGGCTGGGCGCACGCGCCCGGAATTCCCCGTCTCACCCCCCGACTCCTCTCTCGCGAGAGGAGTCGGGAGTGGCGACGTCGCCACCTTGTTCCCTGCCGCGACAATCGCGGGTTTCCTTGCCGAGTGCCTGCCAACGGGCAAATCCAGTGCTGAGGGATGGCTGCCGCTTGCGCAAAAAAAAGCCGGGAAGTTTTTCCTCCCGGCTCCTTGCTTCCACGTCAAGCAGTACTTACAAATTACACGAGCGCCACCAGTGGCTGTGATCCTGGCGCAAGACCTCATGCGACGGCATTTCATAGAACACCAGCTCAGGACCGTTACCGATATAGATACCGTTCTTGATCATCCGGTACGGGAACTCGGTTGAGTGCACCCGATGCACCAGCTTGCTTTGCTTGCCGCTTGGATCGACCTCCAGCAAGGCCTCGCGCAGATGGTGCACAAACGAGTAAGGGAGATCGCCGACGGCACCGGCAGCGGGATCCTTCGCCAGTGCGCCCAGGCCCAGTTCCACAAAGCATAGCCCGGGAAAGCGAATGAACTTGTTCGGCTTGCTGGTGACGTTTTCATAGTAAGTCTTCGGGTCCTGCGCACTCACCACCAGGCTGTTGATCGGCGCCAGATCCTGGTACATGTGCAAGCCCTTCCCCTTCTCGGGAAACTCATCGGCTCGACTCAAGCCCAGGGTCTGGCCGTAGGCGGTGCTCAGATACAGCTTGCCCAGAGCGCTTACCGGAATGTGTTCGAGCACCCGATAGACGGAGATATAGACCGAGTTCTTGGGCGTGCCGTCGGGATGCGCGACACAGCGCTTCAAGCCCTCATCAATGTTGAAGAACTCATGACGAAAGTCCGCATCGACCTCGAAGAAGATCGCCTGCCCCTTGGACTTGTAGCTGTGGCCAGTTGAGTAGTATTGCCCGAACTCCTCCGGTTCCAGCATTGAGGCGATCAGGGCTTCGGGGACCAGCGAAAAGTAGAGATGTATCGTCATGATTGTGTACTTTCTCCAAAATGAGATTGTTTGGAAAAGGTGCCATCGTCAAGAGACGGCGATGCTTACACCTGGACCAATGCGATTTCTTTGTTGCGGCCACGACTCTAGTGTCGGAATTATACGAGGTGTGGCTGGCGGCGCCTAGCTGCTTGAAGGCACTTTGTCCGCCTGCATTTCCGCTTGATGCGCAACACCTTGCTGGCGCTTCCTCGTCGGCTGGCGGCTGGCAGCGATGAAGACAACGCCAGATCGACTGCATGCTGCGCTCGCTGCGGCCGTCATCTCTGCGCCCTGACGCTGTCTCCGCGGAACCAGGGAAGACAAACCCCGCTCGGCGGCGCTTCTTCCCTTGCTCCATAGGAAACTGTCGATTCCGACCATCCGAAAATACTCAAACGTCAATATTCCGCGCGGCCAGAGCATTCGACTCGATGAAGTTACGGCGAGGTTCGACCAGTTCGCCCATCAAGGTGGTGAAGATCTCGTCGGCACGAATCGCGTCTTCGATCTGCACTTTCAGCAAACGTCGTACTTTCGGGTCCATGGTCGTTTCCCAGAGCTGTTCAGGGTTCATCTCACCGAGCCCCTTGTAGCGTTGCTTGCTGACCGTACGCTCGACTTCATTGAGTAGCCACTGCATCGTTTCGGCAAAACTGCCAACCGCCTGCTGCTTTTCACCGCGAACCACCACCCCGCCAGGCCCAAACAGGTCGGCAAGGATCTCGGCCGTCTTGCGCAGTTGCGCGTAATCGCCGCTGACCAGCAGATCGTCATCGATGACGCCAACCTTGAGATTGCCGTGCAACATCTTTTCGAGGCGCAGCTGCCAGCGCTCCTCGGTATCGTCGTAGCGTGCGAAGATCTTGATCCCCAGCTTGCCACCAACGGCCTCCATCAGGGCCAACGCGCTGGCGGTCGCTGATGCCTCGTCCTTGACATCGACTTTCAGATTGGCATCGATCAAAGCGTGCAACACCTCCGAATTGATCAGGTGTGAGAGACGGTTGATGACCGCTTCGGCGAGCAGATACTCGCGCGCGAGCTCCTCCAGCCCAGCACCAGAAATCTCCGGCGCGCCGCTCTTCGGGATGAGCACCGAACCGTCGAGCGCCAGCGACAGCAGGAACTGCTTGAGCGCCTGATCGTCCTTGATGTAGCGCTCCGTTTTGCCATGCTTGACCTTGTACAGAGGCGGTTGCGCGATGTACATGTGGCCGTTTTCGATCAGCTCGGGCATCTGCCGATAGAAAAACGTCAGCAGCAGGGTGCGGATGTGCGCCCCGTCAACGTCGGCATCGGTCATGATGATCAGGCGGTGATAACGCAGCTTCTCGGGCTTGTACTCATCCTTGCCGATGCCAGTGCCGAGCGCGGTAATCAGGGTGACGATCTCCTGCGAGGAAATCAGCTTGTCGAAGCGCGCCTTCTCGACGTTGAGGATCTTTCCCTTCAGCGGCAGGATGGCCTGGAACTTGCGGTCGCGACCCTGCTTTGCGGAACCGCCAGCGGAGTCTCCCTCGACCAGGTACAGCTCGCACAACGCCGGGTCTTTCTCCTGGCAGTCGGCCAGCTTGCCGGGCAGGCCCACGCCGTCGAGCAAACCCTTGCGACGCGTCATCTCCCTGGCTTTTCTGGCCGCATCGCGGGCCCGTGCGGCTTCCACGATCTTGCCGGTAATGACCTTCGCGTCCAGCGGCCGCTCCTGAAGAAACTCGCTCAGCTTGGCCGCCACCACCTCTTCGACCGCTGGTCGCGCTTCCGATGAAACCAGTTTCATCTTGGTCTGCGAAGCAAACTTCGGATCGGGCATTTTCACCGACAACACACAGGCCAGACCCTCGCGCATGTCATCGCCAGCGATATCGACCTTGGCCTTCTTGGCGATCTCGTGTTCTTCGATATAGCGGTTGATGACCCGTGTCATCGCCGCCCGCAAGCCGGTCATGTGTGTTCCGCCGTCGGCCTGCGGGATGTTGTTGGTAAAGCACAGCACCTGTTCGGCGTAGCTGTCGTTCCATTGCATGGCTACTTCGACGTTGATCGGACCATTGACACTCAGTGATTCCCCGGCGGCATGGAAGACGTTGGGATGGAGTACCGACTTGCTGCGATTGATGTACTCGACGAAGCCCTGAACCCCGCCCAGGAAGGCGAAATTCTCTTCCTTGCCGTGGCGCTGATCGATCAGGCGGATTTTTACGCCATTGTTGAGAAAGGACAGCTCGCGCAGACGCTTGGCAATGATTTCGTAGTGAAATTCGACCTCACCGAAGATCTCTTCGTCGGCCATGAAGTGCAGCTCGGTGCCGCGCTTCTCGGTGCTGCCGAGCACCCTTGTCGGCGAGACCTCGACGCCCCGCTGAATCTCGATCGGACGATCGACGACCTTGCCGCGATTGAACTCGATCAAATGCTTCTGGCCATCTCGGCGAATGGTCAAACGCAACCATTTCGACAAGGCATTGACGCAGGAAACGCCAACGCCGTGCAGACCTCCCGAAACCTTGTACGAATTCTGGTTGAACTTGCCCCCGGCGTGCAGCACGCACATCACGATCTCGGCCGCCGAGCGCTTCGGCTCGTGCCGGTCGTCGAATTTCACGCCGGTCGGGATTCCGCGACCGTTGTCGGTCACAGAGATCGAGTTGTCGACGTGAATAGTGATCACAATATCGTCGCAATGACCGGCCAGTGCCTCGTCGATGGCGTTGTCGACGACCTCGAAAACCATGTGGTGCAAACCCGTGCCGTCGGAGGTGTCGCCGATGTACATTCCCGGGCGCTTGCGGACCGCCTCCAGGCCTTCCAGCTGCTGGATGCTCGTTTCGTCGTAGGCGGGTTGCTCGTTTTCTTCAGTCATTCTTGATCCAAACTGTCTTTCGTCGGTTTAACCACGGGTGCTGCTGCGACCGTGAAGGTCGCGTCTGCGACTCTCGGATGGCCCTAGATGCGCATCGGCATGACCACATAGCGAAATCGCTCGTTGCCGGGAATGGTCAACAGCGCGCTCGAATTGGCGTCGTTGAAGCCCCACTCGATGCTTTCCTCCGTGCGGTTGTTCAACACGTCAAGCAGGTAGGCGACATTGAAGCCGACGTCGAGTGCTTCACCGTCATAATCGACCTCGATTTCCTCCAGCGCCTCCTCCTGCTCGGCATTCGCGGCCATGATCTTGAGCGAACCCTCGCCAAGCATCAGGCGAACGCCCCGGAATTTCTCGTTGGTCAGAATCGCCGCTCTGACCATCGACTGCAGCAAGAGCGTGCGACTAACGGACACCACGTTCCTCAGGCTCGCAGGGATCACCCGCTCGTAATCGGGGAAGCGACCGTCGATCAGCTTCGAGATCAGGCTGATATGGCCGAACTGGAAGCGAATCTGGTTGGGCAGCATTTCGATCGTCAGCGCTTCGTCGCTATCGGCGAGCAGCCTGTTCAGTTCGATCACCGTCTTGCGGGGCAGAATCAGTTCCTGGCGCCCGGCACCCTCGGCGCGCAAGGCCTCGGGCGCCTCTTCGAGCGGCATGCTGGCGTAGGCCAGGCGATGCCCGTCTGTCGCCACGGCGCGCAGCTCGCTGCCATCAACGAGCAGCAGCAGCCCGTTCAGGTAGTAGCGAACGTCTTGTGTGGCCATCGCATACTGCGTTTGCGCCAGCAAGCTGCGGAAGGCCTTCTGGGGAACACTGAAGCGCTTCACTTCGCCCTCGGCCAGCGCCAGGCAAGGAAAGTCGTCCGCCGGCAAGGTCTGCAGACTGAACCGACTCTTGCCAGCCTTGACCTGCAGGCGCCGGTCGTCGAGCACCAGGCTGACTTCGGCGGCTTCCGGCAGGGAACGCAGGATCTCCTGCAACTTCCTCGCCCCGACCGTCACTGCGCCGTCTCCGTCGCCAGTGGCCTCGGTGCTCGAACTGGTGATCTGGATTTCTATATCGGTCGCCAGAAGTGTGAGCAGATCGCCCCGCTTTTCGAGCAGCACGTTCGACAGGATGGGCAAGGTGTGACGCCTCTCAACGATTCCCGAAACGGCCTGCAAAGGTGCCAGCAGAGTGTCGCGTCTTGTTTTAATAAGAAGCATATATCTAAATCCTATAAAGACTATAGTCGGAACAAGTCTGTTGATACTTGCATATTT
>LBIU01000414.1 GCA_000987445.1 Candidatus Accumulibacter adiacens
CGGAAATCCGCCGGGCCGACGTCGAGCAACTCGGCCGCATCGCCAGCACCTACGCCAGCGCCGAAAGCTTTCTCACCGAACTGACCCTCGACCCGCCGGACGCCAGCAGCGACCAGGCCGGACCGCCGCTGCTCGACGAGGACTACCTGATCCTGTCGACGATCCACTCCGCCAAGGGCCAGGAATGGAGCGCGGTCAGCATTCTCAACGCCGTCGATGGCTGCATCCCGTCCGACATGGCCACCGGCTCGGCGGCCGAAATCGAGGAGGAGCGGCGCCTGCTCTACGTGGCCATGACCCGCGCCAAGGACCACCTGGAAATCATCGTTCCGCAACGCTTCTACGTCACGCATCAGGCAGGCTTCGGCGACCGGCATCTCTACGCCAGCCGCACGCGCTTCATCAGCAACGCCCTGCTGCCCCACTTCGCGCAAGGCTCGTGGCCACCGGCGCCGGCAACGCCGACCGCCAATCCCGAAGCCAAACAACAGGCACTGGATCTGGCGGCGCGCATGCGAGCGATGTGGAAGTAAGCGCGCAGCTCGGCGACGCCGCACGCGCCCTGACGTCTATTCCAGTCCCGCATCCTTGCTCTGCACAGCCGCCGAACTGGCACCTGCCAGATCGACGGTCAGCCGTCCCGAACGCACATGCAGGTCGCGCTGCGGGAAAGGAATCTCGATGCCGGCCTTGCCCAGTGCGGTTTCGATTTCCCATAGGTAACGCGCGTGCGTGCGGCCGGGGGACATCGCCAAATCCTGGCCAACCCAGACCACCAGCTCGAAGTCGAGACTGCTTTCGCCGAAATTGACCAGCCACACGTCCGGCCCGCGCCCCGGCAGATCGATCGTTCCGACGACTTCCCGCGCGGCAGCGGTCACCGCCGAGCGTACCAACTCCTTGTCCGTGCCGTAGGCGACGCCAAAGGGAATATGGAGGCGGCGCAGATGGTCGTCGAGCGTCCAGTTGGTCACCCGCCCATTGATGAACTCCGAGTTGGGGACGATGACGTCGACATTGTCATTGGTCGTCACGCGCGTGTAGCGCAGGCCGATCTCGGTCACCTTGCCGACGACGCCGGACTGCAGGTCGACAAAATCGCCGAGTTTGAGCGTCTTTTCGACCAGGATCAGGATCCCCGAAACCAGGTTGCTGAAGATATTCTGCAAGCCGAAACCGATGCCGACGCCCATCGCCCCGCCAAGGATCGCCAGGCTGGCCAGGTCGAAACCCAGGTAGGAGAGACCGACGATGCTGCCGACGATCCAAACCAGATAGCGAACGATGCGCGTCAGCGCGTAAACCGCCGACTCGGAGAGTTTGACCTTCTTGCCGGCACGCGCCACCTGCCGCAGGCCACGTTCGAGCAGCGAGGCAAACCACCAGAAGAAGAACAGGATCACCACCAGCCCGATGACCCGCAGCAGGGTGATATCGGTGTTGCCCAGGCGAAACCAGGAGCGAGTGCTCCACTCGAGTAGCTGACTGGAAAAACTGCCGTCCATGATTACTCCTTCCGTGATTTATCGGCGACGACCGGCAGGAGTACCGACACCGCGCGAAATGCCGCTTCGCCCAGTTCGCGTTCGGCGGCCAACTGATTCGGCAGCGGATAGCGCGCCACCGAAGTCACCTCGAGCCCGCCGGCACGCAAGGCCTCGGCAACGCGCTCGGCACGCACGCCGGCCAGGCGCCGCGACCCGCCACGGTCACTGCTGGCGTGGCCCACCACCTCGACGCGATCGATGTTCCAGCGTTGCGCCGCCCAGAGGATGGTCGCCATGCGCGCCTCAGCCGCGCCATCGAGATCCTTGCTGGCGTGTTCGAAATAGATCGGCGGCAAGGCCTGGGGCGGCGGCAGCACGCGGATCTGCCACTCCGGATGCCGCTTTCCCAGGTCGCTCTCCATTGCCCGCCAGGCAGCGAGGTCGATGCCTGCTTGCGCCTCCGGTACCAGGGTCGCGCGTCGCTGTGCAGAGTCGGCATCGAAAGCGGCCAGCGGCAAGGGAAACGCGCTGCGCAGGCTGTCAGCAATGCTGTTGGCGAGGCCAGGTGCGCTCTCGCCAAGACCGAGCGCAAGCACTTGTGGCGACACTTTTTCGGAAGTGCGTAGCTGCGTCAGCTGCAAATCGACGGGCTGCCGCAAGTGGCCTTCGATCTCGTCTTTCAGGCGCGCCGCCAGATCACTCTCCGGTTCGGCGCTCAAGACCATGGCGCGCACGCGCGGCGGCTTGCCGTCGATGAACAGCACCTCTACCGCGCCAAGCTGGCCGGCCGGCAGCGAGGCCGCACCGGCCTCGAGCACGTTGCGGATGCGTATCTGCGCGAAGCTTTCGAAAGCGATCGCCTTCAACGAGATGAACAGCGGTATGCCGAGGGGAACCAGCACCAGGAAGGAAATCGCCGCCTGGCGGGCGAAGCGCTTGCGCAAGCCACCGCGACCGAAGCCGTACCACTCGGCAACCGCGGCGACCGAAAGGCTGATCGCCGCCATGTTGGTGAAGAACAGCAGCAGCGCGCCGCGTGCCACCGGCCAGCGCTCGGTGACCAGGCCATAGCCGATGGTTGCCAGCGGCGGCATCAAGGCGGTGGCAATGGCCACCCCGACGATCGCGCCACCGCGGCCGCGGATCAGGGCATAGCCACCCGCCGCACCCGAGAGAATGGCGACCACCAGGTCGAAGAGATTCGGCCGGGTACGCGCCAGCAACTCCGGCGTCAGTTCCTTGACCGGCGAAAGCAGGACGATCAGCGAAGTGAACGCAACCGCTGCGGCGGTCCCCAGGGCCAGCGTCCGCAAACTCTTTCGCGCCAGATCGAAATCGAGCGTGGCGATGGCCATGCCGCTGCCGACGATCGGCCCCATCAGCGGCGAGATCAGCATCGCCCCGATGATCACTGCCGGCGAGTTGAGCAGCAGGCCGATGGTCGCAATGCCGCCGGCAACGACGATCATGAAGCAGAAATTGAAGGAGAAATTGGCGTCCTGTTCGACCTGATCGAGAATCCCCCGATGATCGATCTCGCGAACCAGCGCCCGCCACCAGCGCCCCCAGGCGCGCGGCCCCAGCCACAGCGCGCGAAGGAAGCTACCCGTGCTGAGCAGGTCCTCGCCGAGGCTGGCATTCCCGGCAACTTCGGCAGGTGCGTCAGCTCCGGCCGCTCCGGCAGCCGGCGCGCCGACTGGTGGCGGTACCGTGGATTCCGGGCTAGCTGGGGATGGTGCTGGGTTGGACATATTCGGGCTTTGTTTGCGACGGGGGGTTTCACGCTCTGATTCTCGGGAGCGCTGGCGACGGGCGTCGTCATTCTGGGCGGCAGTTCCACGAATTTCATCATCCGCCGTCTTGCAGGCAGCGATTCTACCAACGGATGGCAAGGGAAGGGGCCGCACTGAACGCTGCGGCGAACACCGCCATCGCTATCTGGCGCGGGCCGGCTGGGGTAAAGTGGCGCCTCGATAAGCCGGCGCCAGGAGACCATGAGCGACCCCCTTGCCATTTCAGCGCTGGTCGCCCTCGCCTTCATGGCCGCCGGGTTCATCAAGGGCGTCGTCGGCATGGGCCTGGCGGCAGTCGCCATGGGCTTGCTGAGTCTGGTCATGGCGCCAGCTGCCGCAGCGGCACTGTTGATCGTCCCTTCACTGCTCACCAATCTCTGGCAGCTCGTCGCCGGTCCGCAGTTCATGGCGCTCGCGCGGCGACTGGCGACGATGATGTTGGCGATAGTGGTCGGCACCTCGCTGACCATCGGCGTCCTGACGGGGAACTCGTCGTCGCTGGCCAGTGGCGCACTCGGCACGATTCTGGCGGTGTACGGCGCCGTTGGCCTTGCGGCGCGTCGATTTGCCGTGCCGGCCGACGCCGAACCCTGGCTATCGCCGCTGATCGGCCTGAGCACCGGCCTGATTACCGGGGCGACAGGCGTCTTTGTCATTCCTGCCGTGCCTTATCTGAGTTCGCTTGGTCTCGGCAAGGAAGAGCTGATTCAAGCCCTCGGGCTATCCTTCACCGTCTCCACGCTGGCTCTGGGCGCTGCGCTTGCGCTGGCCGGAGAATATCACTGGGTCGCTGCCGGCAACTCGCTGCTGGCCATTGTGCCGGCGCTGCTCGGCATGTTCATCGGCCAGCGCGTCAGAGGTCGACTTGAACCCGAGGCGTTTCGCCGCTGGTTCTTGCTCGGCCTGGTGGCCCTGGGCCTCTACATGCTCGCCAGAGCACTGCTGCAAAGCTGAGGCCGGAGGCTTGCGGCTGGACGCGATATCTGCAAAATACCCACCATCGGCGACCACCACCGGCAGGACAAGCGACAGTGAAACAGGAGAAACCGACAGATGGCAGACAATTCGCAACAAGTCCGACACAGCGATGATCGCGGCGCCAGCGCAGCAAACCGCCAACAGCTGGTGCTACTGGTCGCCACCCGCAAGGGCGCCTGGCTCTATCACGACGACGCGGCACGCGAAAACTGGCGGATCGATGGCCCGCACTTTCTCGGCCACGTCATCAGTCATCTGGTGCTCGACCCGCGTGACGGGCGCACGCTTCTCGCGGCGGCCAAGACGGGCCACCTCGGTCCGACCCTCTTCCGCTCGACCGACCTGGGGCGTAGCTGGAGCGAAGCCAGTCGTCCACCAGCCTTTGCGCCAGCCGGCGAAGGAAGCTCGGGCGAGGCAAGCCTGCCCGGTCGCGCGGTCGATCACACTTTCTGGCTGACGCCGGGAAATCCTGACCAGCCTGGAGTCTGGTACGCCGGCACCTCGCCGCAGGGGCTGTTCCGTTCCGACGACGGTGGCGTCAATTGGGCACCGTTCTCGTGCATCAACGACGACCCGCAATACCGACAGTGGATGGGTAGCGTACAGGACGGCACGCCGGACGGGCCGAAGCTGCACTCGATCATC
>LBIU01000415.1 GCA_000987445.1 Candidatus Accumulibacter adiacens
TTGAGACGTTCTTTTTTGTTTCTGCAGGGCGTCTGCTCGCCCTTTTCTGCCAAGCTCGCTGATCAACTGGTCGCCGACGGTCACCGCGTCTTCAAGGTCCATTTCAACGCTGGCGATGTCGCCTACTGGGGTTTTCGACCGGCGTGGAACTATCGCGACGAGCTCTCGGGCCTGCGCGATTTTCTCGACGACAAGTACCGCCGCTTCGGGATCACCGACCAGGTTCTGTTTGGCGACCGGCGTCCGGTGCATCGACCGGCCGTCGATCATGGCTCGGCACTGGGCATTCGCACGCATGTCTTCGAGGAAGGCTATTTCCGGCCTTACTGGGTGACTCTCGAGCGCGAGGGGGTCAATGGTCACTCGCTGTTGCCGCGTGACCCCGACTGGTTTCGCCGCGTGGGCGCGAACTTGCCGGATTACGGTGACGGCGAGCCGTTTCACTCGCCGTTCCGGGTGCGGGCGGCGCACGATGTGCTCTACCATCTCGCGGGTTCCGCAAATCCCCTTGTTTTCCCGCGTTACAAGAGCCACGCGCCACTCAATGCCGCTGTCGAATACGCCGGCTACGTCGGGCGCTTTTCGATGCTGCACTTTCGCAAGCCGAAAGACAAGGCATTGATCGAGAAGCTCGCCAGCAGCGGGGTGCCGTACTATCTCTTGCCGCTGCAGCTGAACAGCGACGCGCAGATACGCGACCACTGCCGATTCAGCGACATGAACGGCGTGATGGAATTCGTGATGGCGTCGTTCGCCGCGCATGCGGCTGGCGACGCGCGCCTGGTGATCAAGAACCATCCGCTCGACGCCGGGCTGGTGAACTTCCGTCGCGTGATTACCGGTCTGGAGCAGCACTTCGGGCTGGCCGGACGCATCGACTACCTGGAGAGCGGCGATCTCGGGCCTTTGCTGCAGCACGCGCAAGGCGTGGTCACGGTGAATAGCACGGTCGGTCTGCTTGCGCTGGGCGAGGGCTGTCCGACCGTGACCCTGAGTGACCCGATCTACAATCTGCCGGGGCTCACGTTTCAGGGACCTTTCGACGAGTTCTGGAGCTATGCCTTCAAGCCCGAGCATGAACTGTTCCGGCGTTTTCGCAACACGGTGATTCATGCCACCCAGGTCAATGGCGGCTTCTACTCCGCCCAGGCAATCCGCATGGCCGTCGCGAACTGCCGCCGCTTTCTTGAACCGGAGCGCTCGCCCTTGGACGAGCTGTTGTGAGCGCCGCAGGAGGATCGCAAACGGTGCTCATCACCGGGGCCACCGGCGGCATCGGCAGCGCACTGGCGGTGGTCTATGCCAAGCCGGGCAGTACCCTGATCCTGCAGGGGCGCAATGGTGCCCGGCTGGCAGAGTTGGCGGCGGCTTGTGAGTCACGCGGCGCTGGCGTGCAGACCCAGGTGCTCGATCTGCGTGATCGGCAGGCACTGGCGAGTTGGCTGAGGGAGCTTTCCAGTCGAGAGGTGCTCGACCTGGTGATCGTCAATGCGGGTGTCAACACCAATATCGGTCCAGAGGGGGCGGGCGAACATTGGCCGGATGTCGAGGAAGTCATCGCCGTGAACGTCCTGGCAGCCATGGCCACCGTCGATGCGGTACTGCCGGCGATGCGTACCCGCGGGCAAGGGCAGATTGCCCTGATCAGTTCGCTGGCCGCCTATCACGGGCTGCCGGTGACGCCCAGCTACTGCGCCAGCAAGGCGGCGATCAAGACCTATGGGGAGGCGATCCGCGGCTGGCTCGCCAGGGAGGGGGTGCGGGTGAGCGTGGTCATGCCGGGCTATGTCGAATCGAAGATGTGTCGCGAAATGCCGGGGCCGAAGCCCTTCCTGTGGACAGCGGAACGGGCGGCGCGGACCATCCGGCGCGGTCTGGCGCGCAACCAGGCGCGCATCAGCTTCCCGTTCCCGCTCAACTTCGGGACCTGGTGGCTGTCGGTCCTGCCGTCGGCGGTCTCGCAACGCATTCTGCGTCTGCTCGATTACGGTGGCTGAATCATTCTGGGCGGCGGTGGCTCCGTCTGCGCTCGCTGGCGCAGGGCTTTGCCTGCTGCTTGAACGGCTGCTGAGGCCGCCTGTGCGGCCTTTCTGGAAGCGGCCGCGGGCAGCGCTGGCGATCCACCTTGGCGTCTGGCTGGGCCTGTTCACCTGCCTCTTGCTGGTTCTTCAGCGGCCGCTCTTTGCCGCCAGCGCGCTGCTTGCCGGGATGCTGTTTCTGGTGCTGGTCAGCAACGCCAAATACCATGCGCTGCGCGAACCGTTCATTTTCCAGGATTTCGAATACTTCAGCGATGTCTTCAAGCACCCGCGCCTCTATCTGCCCTTTCTCGGCGCGGGTAAGGCGGCGCTTGCCATACTCGCCTTTGGCGGCGCGGTCTCTGCGGGCCTCGCGCTGGAGGAATCCCTGTTGTCGGCGCTGCCGGCCGATGTTTTTCTGGCCGGGTCGGCGACGCTGGCGCTGGCGGCTGTCGTTCTCCTGTGGGTGGCGGCGCGGAGCAGGCTGGCGGTGACTTTCGAAGCGGCCGGCGACCTGTGCCGATTGGGTCTGCTCTGCGCCATGTGGCGCTATGGCGAGGAGGAGTTGCAGCCTTGCCAGCTGTCCACGCCTTTCGACGACGCCAGCGCAGGCGCCACGAAGCCCACGAGCGCCACCAGTGACGAACCCGCACACCTGGTCGTCGTGCAGAGCGAATCGTTTTTCGATCCGCGCCGGCTCTACGCGGGAATCCGCAGCGAGGTCCTTCGGGAGTTCGACCTGCTGCAGGCGGACGCGCTTTGCTGCGGGCAGCTCGAGGTGGCCGCCTGGGGCGCCAATACCGTGCGCACCGAGTTTGCTTTCCTGTCTGGACTGGCCGGCGAGTCGCTGGGGGTGCATCGTTTCAATCCCTATCGCCGACTGGCGCGACAGGGGGTGGCGACGCTGGCCGGTTTTCTGCAGCGTCGCGGTTACCGAACGATCTGCGTCCATCCCTACGCGGCGAGTTTTTACGACCGCCACAAGGTTTTTCCGTGTCTTGGCTTCGATGAGTTCATCGATATCCGCAGCTTCGCGGGCGCAGCAAGGAGCGGGCCTTATGTCGGGGACCTGGCAGTCGCCGCGAAGGTTTGTTCATTGCTGAAGCGTGCGACCGAGCAGCCGCTCTTCGTTTTCGTCATCACCATGGAGAACCATGGGCCCCTGCATCTCGAAAGAGTGGTGCCCGAGGAGGCGGAGCGCTTCTATTCGAG
>LBIU01000416.1 GCA_000987445.1 Candidatus Accumulibacter adiacens
CCCTCCTTCTCGCCGTTTCACTCGGCGTCCTTTCCGCGTGCTCGAGCGTGGAGAAGCAGCCTGAGTCCCGGAATCTCGACGCCGCACAGGTCAAGCAAGAGCGCGCGGAAACCCGCGCCATGGCCAAGGCCGCGCTCGACAAGCTCTACGCCAAAGAGCCCGCCGCCAAGGCCGTCGTCAAAGGCGCGGTCGGCTACGGTGTCTTCGACATTACCTCGGTCAATGCGCTGGTTGTCGTCGGCGCACGCGGCCCCGGGGTGATTTTCGACAATGCGACGGGCAAGCCAACCTACATGCAGGCGATTCGCGCCGGCACCGGCCCCGGCCTGGGCTACCAGACCATGTATCAAGTCTTCGTTTTCAAGTCGAAGGCAGCGCTCGAGCAATTCCAGGTCGGCGGCAAGGCGGGTGGCGATGTCGGCGCATCGGCGAGCGCCGGCTCCGCAGGCAAGACGATATCCTTCAATCCCGACATCGACGTCTACCAGCTGACGGAGAAAGGCTTCGCTCTCCAGGCCAACTGGGGTGCTGCCGGCTATTATGTGGACCCGGACCTGAACTAGGGCTGCGCGAGGCTTGCTTGCTGGCCGGCAGGTCGGGAAGAAAGGGGAACGATGATGCCTTCCACCTTCGCTGACACCGAGCTGACTCTGCGCGACGGCCGCAGGGTACAGCTGCGTGCCATGCGTCGCTCGGACGAGGACGAGATCCTGCAGGCTTTCGAGCGACTGGACCCGGAGGCCCGCTACATGCGCTTCATGCGGGTTGTCCGCGAAGCCGACGTGGCGAAATTGCGCAAGCTTCTCGCCTCATTTCCCGACAGCGGCATCGGCCTCGTGGCCACCGTTCCGGCTGCCGATGGGATCGACATCGTGGGCTCCACCCTGCTGATGATCGGCAATGATCCGGCCAGCGGCGAGTTTTCGGTCACCGTCGCTGCCGAGTACGGGGGAAGCGGCCTGGGGCACGCGCTGATGAGCGCGCTGATCGGCGCGGCGAAAGCCCGCGGACTGACGGAAATGGAAGGTGTTGTGCTGCGGGTTAACACACCGATGCTGCGGCTCGCCGAACGCCTTGGCTTCACCATCTCGGCGGATCCCGACGACCCTTCGGTGGTCATCTGCCGGCGGCGACTCGACAGCCCGTCGGCAAGGTCCTCCACCCACTGATCAGGGCGACGAGCTCTCCGGAATACCCGGCTAGCGACCGGCTAGCGCCGTTCCCGGCGCGCGCTTCGCTCCCCTGCCAGCAGGGTCTGGCTGCCATCCGGCGGCCATGCCTTGAGCTGACGAGATCACTGAACTACAGCCCGAGCAACTTGCAGGTGTGGCGGGCGATCATCAGTTCCTCGTTGGTCGGCACCACCCACGCCGAAACCTTGCTGCCGGCATTGCTGATGCGCGGCCCCGCCTGCTCGTTGGCCGCCGCGTCGAGGTCGATGCCCAGCCATTTCGCCTGCTCGCAGACCAAACGGCGGATGTAGGCGCTGTTTTCGCCGATACCGGCGGTGAATACGAAAGCGTCGACGCCGCCGAGTACGGCGGCCAGCCCGCCAAGTTCGCGACTGATGCGATAAACGAAGTGATCGATCGCCAGTCGCGCGCGCGGCGCGTCGCTTTCCTGCAGGACGCGCATGTCGTTGCCGATGCCCGAAAGGCCGAGCAGGCCGGAGCGCTTGTAGAGCATGCTCTCGACATCTCTGGCGCTCATCCCTTCCTGCTGCAGCAGATAGAGAATGATGCCCGGATCGAGGTTGCCTGGTCGCGTCCCCATCATCAGTCCGTCGAGCGCAGTGAAGCCCATCGAACTGCCGACGCTGCGGCCCTCGCGTATCGCGCACATGCTGGCGCCGCTGCCGAGATGGGCCACGATCACACGCCCGCTGGCGATTTCCGGCGCCACCTCCGGCAGGGTCGCAGCGATGTACTCGTAGGACAGGCCGTGAAAGCCGTAACGCCGGATACCGCGCTCGAAGTACTCATAGGGCAGACCGTAGAGCTGCGCGACCGTCTCCTGCGTGCGGTGAAAGGCGGTATCGAAGCAGGCGACTTGCGGTAACTCGGGCCTGGCCTCCGCCACCGCGCGGATGGCGGCGAGGTTGTGCGGCTGATGCAGCGGCGCCAGCGGCATGAAGGTAGCGAGCGTTTCCATGGCCTGTGGCGTGACCAGCAACGGCGCCGAGTAATCCGGACCGCCATGCACCACGCGGTGCCCGACACCCGCCAGATCCTGTCCCGCGAAGCGCGCGCGCAGCAGCGTGGCGATCTCCTGCAAGGCCTGCGCATGGTTGGCGACGTCGCTCGTCGTCCACTGTTGATCGGCAAGGACACTGCCGTCGGCACCTTTGGCCTTGAGTCGCGGGGCCGTACCCAGCCCTTCTACCTGGCCGACGGCCAGGGCCTTGAGCGCACCTGCGGCGGCGACCTCAAAAACCGAAAACTTCAGGCTCGATGAACCCGCGTTGAGGACCAGAATTCCCTTTCCCATTTCAGCCTCCGGCCTTGCTGGCATCGTGCGCCAGCGCGGCGCTGGCCATCAGGCAGGCCACCGCGCACGAAGCCAGCTTGGCACGTCGGTTGTCGGCGCGGCTGGTGAGGATAATCGGCACGCGCGCGCCGAGCACGATGCCCGCGCCATCGGCGTGGCTCATGAACGTCAGTTGCTTGGCCAGGATATTGCCGGCCGCGAGGTCGGGAACGATGAGAATGTCCGGATCGCCGGCGACGACCGAATCGATCTTCTTGATGCGCGCCGCTTCCTTGCTGATCGCATTGTCGAGGGCCAGCGGACCGTCGAGAATGGCGCCGGTGATCTGGCCCCGGTCGGCCATCTTGCACAGCGAAGCGGCATCGGTGGTACACACCATCCGCGAGTTGATGCCTTCGACGGCGCAGATGATGGCCACCTTCGGCTGCTCGATACCAAGCACGTGCGCCAGATCGATCGCGTTCTGGCAGATGTCGCGCTTGCAGTCGAGATCCGGCGCGATGTTGATCGCCGCATCGCTGACGATCAGCGGCTTGTGGTACGTCGGCACATCCATCAGGAAGGCGTGCGTAATGCGCCGCTCGGTGCGCAGGCCCGTTTGCCGACTGACCACCTCGGCCATCAGTTCATCGGTATGCAGACTTCCCTTCATCAGCGCCGCAGCCTCGCCGAGACGCACCAGTTCGACGGCGCGAAAGGCGGCGGCGTGGCTGTGCGGCACGTCTTCCACGCGGACGCCGCTGAGGTCGAAGCCAAACTGCTCGGCGACCGCCGTTAGCCGGTCCAGCGGACCCACCAGGATCGGTTCGATCAGGCTTTCGCGGGCCGCCTCCAGGGCAGCGCCCAGCGAGGATTCGTCACAGGGATGCACCACCGCCACGGCGACCGGCGGCAGCTTCGCGCAGCGATCGACAAAGCTGTCAAAGCGGTCGTGGCTCTGGATCGATACCTGCGCCGCATCCGGGCGGTCCATGGTGATTCGGGTATCCGGAGCGATGACCCTGGCGACGCCACTGACGATCTTCTCGCCGCGTGAGTTGATGCCGAGACAATCGAAAGTCACCGCGCGCGTGTCGGGGAACTTTTCTCTTGCCGTGATGCTGATCGTGACCTCCTCGCCGATCGCCAGCGGCGCGTGGAAATCGAGATCCTGGCCGGCGTACACCGTGCCCGGGCCGGGAAGCTCGTTGCCGAGGAGTCCGGAAATCTGCGCGCCCAACCACATGCCGTGCGCACTCAGCTCGTTGGCGCCAAGCTGTTTAACGAGCTCGAGGTCGAGATGGGTCGGATTGACGTCGCCGGAAACGGTCGCGAAAAGCTGCACGTCCCGCACGCTCAGCGTGCGGCGAATGCTCGCCGTATCACCAATGTCGATCTCGTCGAAACAACGGTTCTCAAGGGTGTCTGTGGTCATCATGTACTCGTCATGGATAATGATTCTGGCGTCTCGCCGGCAAGTCCCCTCTACGCGCCCCGGTCTTGCTCGGGAAACTCCGGTCAGTGCCTGATGGCTGGCTGGCGGCCCGCAATGCCCATTCTAGCCTATCGCGCCGCAAGCGCGAATGGCAGCGGCAATCAACAAAGGCACTTCCATCAGCGAGGCCAGCGCACCCGTGCATGGCGACGGGATGAATTGCGCTTGCCCAAGCGAGCTGCGAGGCAGACTTTGGCTTATGATGATGCTTCGGCAGGCCAAGGAGGCTGACCCTCCTCAACCGCGCATTTCAGGGAGTGGCAACATGAACAAGAGATTCTTTTCGCACGTTTCTCAATGCCTCCGTTGGCTGCAGCTTGCCCTGTTCACGGCGCTGCTGGCGCCCGCGGCGAGCAGCGCCGCGGACCACTCGGCGCTCGAAAATGACGCGCGCAAGGTCTATCAAAACCTGATTGCCAAGGTCCCGGTGGCGAAAACCTTGTCGAAAGACGCGGTCGCCGTTCTCGTGTTTCCGAAAATCATCAAGGCGGGTCTTGTCGTCGGCGGGCAATACGGGGACGGGGTGCTTTTTAGAGGCGACAAAGCCGCCGGCTACTACAACACCTCTGGCGCCTCGTATGGACTTCAGGCCGGCGCGCAGCAATATGGTTACGCGATGTTCTTCATGAATGAACAAGCCCTACAGACCCTGAACAGGGCCGAAGGCTTCGAAGTCGGCGTCGGCCCGTCGATTGTTGTGGTGGACCAGGGCATGGGCAAATCGCTGACCTCGACGACGGCGAACGACGACATCTACGCCCTGGTCTTCGGGCAAACAGGCCTGATGGCCGGTGTCGGCCTGCAGGGCAACAAGATCACGAAACTCCGCGACTAGACCGGCCCCGTCGTGATAGCCGGCAAGCCGGCGGCGGCGCCAAATCGGCGCCACGCCTGGCCCGCCTTGCACTACAAGCCAAGCCATCCGATACTGCCTGCCTGCATGCAAGTCGGTCTTGCGCGACGCAGCCCCCCAAACCGAATGACATTGGTCGCATCGGACTTGGTGATGCGTGTGGCCAGTAACACGTCAGACCATTCAACTCCACAATTTCTTGCCCCATTGTCCGCCAAGAGGCGATGGCTCGACCCGTCTAAAAGGAACCCGGATGAACTCACCTCCCCGCCAAAGCGGCATTCTTCTGCACCCCACCTCGCTGCCCGGACCACACGGCTCCGGCGACCTCGGCGCCGCCGCTTTTCACTTCGTCGACTGGCTGGTCGCCGGCGGCCAGTCGCTGTGGCAGCTGCTGCCGCTGACCGGCCTCGGACCCGGAAACTCGCCCTACTCCAGCCCTTCGGCTTTCGCTGGCAATGAGTTGCTGATCGACCTCGTGCAACTGCAAGACGCCGGCTGGCTGACCCCAGCCGATCTCGCCGAAGCGCCGGCTTTCCCGGAACAGCGCATCGATTACGCGGGCGTACGGCC
>LBIU01000417.1 GCA_000987445.1 Candidatus Accumulibacter adiacens
ATCGAGAACTGTCTGCTCAAACATCCGGCGGTCGCCAACTGCGCGGTCATTGGCATCCCGGATGCGCTGCGCGGAACGCTGATCAAGGCTTTTGTCGTCCTGCAGCCGGGAGCGCTCGGGTCGCCGGTCCTGATCGAGCAATTGCAGCAGCAGGTGCGGCGGCATCTGGCTCCCTACGAGACGCCGAAAGCGATAGAATTCGTCGACGCCCTGCCGATGACCACTACCGGCAAGGTGCAACGGCGCGTCCTGCGGGCGCGAGAAGCCGATGGCAGGGGAGGCCCGGAAGGGTAAGGACTTGAGCGAAGGGCTTGAACGAACAGCGGCAGCAGCGGAGCGGCGGCTAAGGCTCGATTTGCGAGCGGCTTTCGACGCCGCCTTCGTGATGATCGAGCCGTTTTTCGATGCGCAGCAGGGCTGGGCCGGACAGTCGCTCGAACTGCTGGCCTATCGCGTGCTGCGCGACAATTTCCCGAAGCTGAGCAGTGATGAGGTGCATACCCTGGTGATTGCCGCACATCGCGTCTATATCGAGCGCCATCCCGATAACAGCAGTCACTTGCCGCGCCCGAGCGAGCTTCGTCGGGTGGAGCTCTAGAACACCATACCGCCGACCTTCGCCTGTTCTGCCAGTCTGCTTGTCCCTCGTCAGGCGGTGCGGCCCGGGGCGGCGACACTTGCGACACGGAAAGTCATAGTCAATGTCAATTTCAATCGATGCCTGCGTGGCCCAGCATCAGGGTGATCGCCGCGAACAGCAGGACCGGGTGGCGATCCTGCCGCATCCGCGTGGTGGCGGTGTCGCGCTGGCTATTGTCGCCGACGGCATGGGGGGGCATACCGGTGGCGTGCTCGCCGCGCAGCAGGTGGTGCACACGGCACGCGATAACCTCGAGCGTTTTTCGGCACGTTCGGAATCGGCGCGGGCGCTGCTGGAATCGAGCATCAACGAAGCGCACATGCTGATCAAGGCGTCGCGTTTCATCAACGAGAAAGATCCGCACAGCACGGCGGTGATGCTGCTGCTGCAACCCGGCAAGGTCAGCTGGGCGCACTGCGGCGACAGTCGCTTCTACCGGTTTCGCGGGGACAGCCTGGTCTTTCGCAGCACCGATCATTCCTACGTCGCACAATTGGTGGTGCAGGGTCGAGTGACGCCTGACGAGGCGCTGGCCCATCCGCACCGGAATATTCTGCTGACTTCGCTGGGTGGCGTCGATGCCCCCAAGATCGCTTTCGGTGAGGCCGAGGATCTGCAGGCCGGCGATACTTTTCTGCTCTGCTCGGATGGTCTGTGGGGCTATTTCACCGACCAGGAACTGGCCTGGGTGATTGATGGCGCCGCGTCGGCACGTGAAGCCTCCGAATTGCTGATTGGCCGCGCGCGCGCGATGGGCAACGGCGATGGCGACAATATCTCGCTGGCGATTCTCAAGTTGTTTGAAGCGCCGCCGGCCGTGTCCGCTGGCGGCGTTTCATCCGCCTCACTCGCGCCCGAGTCCGCCAAGTAAGGCGGCCACCGCACGGCGTCGCTTGTGCGGGTGTTCGCTGCGGCTGATTGTTTTCGTGGCGTCGCCGTCGACCGCGGCGGCGATCGGGCGCGGCTCGGCGCTTTCGTAGGGCTTGCTGAAGTCGAAGCCATCGGCGGCGATGTGGCTCGGGCGGCGGCCGCTGCCTTGCTTGCCCGTGCCCTTGCGTGCTGGCGGACTACGCCCGGCGGAGCGCTCGCTGCGTGCTGCCGCCGGCGAAGCCGGTGCCGGTGCCGGCGCGGCGGGGCTGCGGCGATGACGGTGTTTGTCGCCGGGCGGGTAGGTGTAGTCGTATTCCGGTTCGAAGCCGGCGACGATCACCTGCTCGACCTTGATCTTGATCAGCTTCTCGATATCGACGAGATAGGGCACTTCGCTTGCCGAAACCAGCGAAATCGCCGTGCCGGCCTTGCCGGCGCGGCCGGTGCGGCCAATGCGATGGATGTAGTCTTCCGGCGTGCGCGGCAGTTCGAAGTTGATCACGTGCGGCAACTCGTCGATATCGAGGCCGCGGGCGGCAACGTCGGTCGCCACCAGGACCAGTACCGAACCGTCCTTGAAGGCTTCCAGCGCCTTCAGGCGCTCGAGCTGGCTCTTGTCGCCGTGGATCGAGTCGGCGGCAATCCCGGCGCGCTGCAGTTCACGTGCCAGACGGTTGGTTTCCAGCTTGGTGCGGGTAAAGACCAGAACCTGATTGAAATCCGACGAACGCAGCAGCCTGACCAGCAAGGCGCGTTTGGCTTCGCTGGCGACGGGGTGGACGCGGTGGGTGATGGTCTCGGAGACGGTGTTGCGCTTGGCGACTTCAATCAGTTCCGGCGCCTGCAGCATCTTGTCGGCCAGCTTCTTGATCTCTTCGGAAAACGTTGCCGAGAAGAGGAGGCTCTGGCGTTGCTTCGGCAGCATGTTGATGATTCGGGTCACATCGGGGATGAAGCCCATGTCCAGCATGCGGTCGGCTTCGTCGAGGACCAGCGCCTGGACGCTGTTGAAGTGCAGGCACTTCTGTTCGACCAGATCGAGAAGGCGGCCAGGCGTGGCGACCAGCACTTCCACGCCGCAGCGGATTTCGGCAATTTGCGCCTTGATGTCGACGCCGCCGTACGCGCAGCAACTCCTGATCGGGACATGCTTGCTGTAGGTCTTGACCGATTCGTGGACCTGGATCGCCAACTCGCGCGTCGGCGCCAGCATCAGTACGCGCACCGGGTGGCGGGCCGGCGAAGGGCTGGCGCTGGCGAACGGCAGAATGCGCTGCAGCAGCGGCAGGGTGAATGCGGCCGTCTTGCCGGTGCCGGTCTGCGCGCCGCCCATCAGGTCACGTCCGGCGAGAACGACGGGAATCGCTTGCGCCTGGATCGGGGTGGGCTCGCTGTAGCCCTGGTCGGCAACGGCGCGCAGCAGGTCGGGTGCCAGGCCGAGGTCGGTGAAGCGTATGGGTGCAGCCTTCGGATCAGTCAAGAGAGTCAACACTCGATCGCAGAAAAAACGAAATTATACATTGATTTGCAGTCTGCCCGGGGCAAGGGCTGCGGCGGCTCTCCGGCACGTGACGGCCGGGCGTGGGCGGCGCGGCGTCAGTGTCGGTCAGGCGAGGAGACGCAGGGCACGTTCGGCGGCGCTGTCGAAGGTCGCGATGCTGGATACGACCTGTGCACGGCCGGCGCGCACCTGCTGGTCGAGCAGAGCTCGCGGCATGGCAACGGCGTCGCCCCAGTCCGGGTTGAAGAGCAGGATTGTTGGCGACGATGGGCTTTGCCAGCAACAGAGACCGCACAGTGGCTTCTGTTCCTGCTCGGGAAGGGAAAAGCGCAGCCAGTCGCCAACCTGCCAACCGCTGCTGGGGC
>LBIU01000418.1 GCA_000987445.1 Candidatus Accumulibacter adiacens
TAGGAAACCAGGAGACTGCGATGGAAACCATATATTCAATCAAGGTGTTTGACGGTCAAACCGAGCGCTTGATATCACTGGTTGTCGGCGACATCACCGAGCTGGGACACGATGAGGTGGTCGACCTTCTCGTGGCATCCGCCTTCCCAGACGACTATGTTCCGACGCCCACATCCCTGATCGGCGCCTTGCACCGAAGTGGTCTGTCGGTGGCAGAGCTGGCGCTGGACAAGGCCGTCGATCTGCGCAACACGTCAGGCTTCTGGCTTTCTCGCGAAATCGACGATCGCTCTGCATGGCGCGGCGCGCGGCGTCTCGCTGTCTTCGAGCCCCACGAGCTCGGCAGTCCCCCCGAAACGGTGAGCGCCCTCTTTCGCGGCCTCTTCCCCTTCCTGTCCGATCGAGAAGATAGACGCCTTGCGATGCCCATCCTCGCCTCTGGGGACCAACGCTGGTCAACGCTGGTGATGCTGGAGGCACTGGTGAAGGCAGCCATCCAATGGATGCGCCGTGGGCTTCCCGTCTCCGAGCTGATGATCTTCGAGCGCGATCCAGGTCGCATCCCCTCCTTGCTGACCTTGATGAAAAAGCTCGCTGAGAACGGCGAGGGCGCACGGACAAGAGGCTCCTCCCTCAGCGCGCCTCCGCCAGTTGCCGCACATTACGATGTCTTCCTTAGCTTCAGCAGCCACAATGCAGACGCCGCTGACGCGTTCAAGCGCGAACTCGCGGCGATCAATCAGTCCACGACGGTGTTCGACTTCCGCCTCTCGATTCAGAAAGGCAAGTCGTACCAGGACGACATCGATCGCGCCATCGAGAGCTGCCGGAAGGTCGTCTCCATCCTCAGCCCGGCGTACTTTGCATCGCCCGAATGCCAGGAAGAGCTGAACATTGCCCGGCTACGCAACAAGCGCGCTGGCTTCGGTCTGCTGATCCCTCTCTGCTGGAAGAGCGTCAGCCCCAGCCTTCCCTTGTGGCTGCAGACACTGAATCAAAGCGATTGCCTCGAGGAATCCCTCGACAAGCTGACGATTGCTGCCAAGGACGTCCACGCGACGCTCTAGAGTGGCCGAGCGCGCAGCCGCTGCGCGGAGCGGATAGTCGATTCCAGGGATGGCTTCAGGTGCATGAGTAAAAAACAGCACGAAGATTCTGGCAACAAACTGTTACTCTGAAAGCCGCGTACGCGACTTTCAGAGTAACAGAGTATATTTCTTCAACGACAGATTCGCCGCGACGACAAACAAATCAGTCAACGATCGCTACAATCGCCGCCATACTAATTCGACGATTTTGACCCGGGGATCCATTTTACATGACGCCGTCTGTCCGTGGTTTGATGTTGGGCGCTCTCGGCGTACTCATTTTCAGTCTGACAATGCCGGTCACAAAAATCGCGCTTTCCGGTGACCTCATGTCGGCATGGTTTGTCTGGGCCGGTCGCGCGGTATTGGCAGCAGTCGCTGGAATTGCCTACCTGCTTCTAACGAACAAGAAACCACCTCCCCGTGAGGCTTGGTGGCCTTTGATCGGCACCACGGTGGGCGTTGTTTTTGGCTGGCCATTGCTCAATACCATTGCCCTGCAATGGGTGTCATCGAGCCACTCGGCGGTCATCAACGGCATTCTTCCCCTTGCCACCGCCGTTATCGGAGCAAGCCTGAACCGCGAACGCCTGCCAGGCGCCTTCTGGGCTTGTGCGGCCGTTGGCACCTGTCTGGTCTGCGGATACGCCTGGATGCGTGCCTCGGGAACATTGCATACCCCTGATGCGCTACTGCTGGCGGGGGTTTTTCTCGGAGGACTTGGTTATGCCTGTGGGGCGATGGCCACAAAGTACATAAGCGGCCCAGAAGTGATTTCCTGGGCGCTTATTGTGGGATTGCCAGTTACGCTGCCGTTGATGCTATCGGTAAGCCCGGACAACTTGACCGCAGTTCCCGTAACAAGATGGCTTGCCTTTGTTTATTTGGGATTGATGAGTCAGTGGATTGGATTTTTCTTCTGGTATCGCGGCTTGCTGATGGGCGGAATAGCGAAGGTCAGCCAGGTTCAGTTGCTGCAACTCTTCCTTACGCTAGGATTCTCCTCCTTGCTCCTGGGTGAGTCGATTGAGCCGATGATGCTGTTTGTTGCAGCGCTTACCGTTGGCCTGATCTATGTGGGGAGACGCACCAAGAGCAGCGGGTAAAACCCTGCCTCGATGCGACTTCCGGCGCACGCCTGGCGGACCAGCAAGCTGGCTGCCAGGGCCTCTGCAACAGGCTTGGCATCGCTTGCGATCGGTGTCTCAACCGCCCTCCAGGAAGGCGCAGGAGTCGGCAAGCGCCGGCGGCCTGCCGAATGACCCGCTCTCGGCGCCGTCTACCCGAAACCGGAAAAATGGTTTATATTGCAGCGCACCAAACCCGCTTGGCGGCCAATGACCCGCGCCGCGCGCCTGGCCACACTCCCGTCCGGCGTTGCGTATCCCTGCGGCCATGGCTACCATGCGCAAGCCAGAAGAAATGCCCTGCACTCCCTGATCCCTCTTTACGCACTTTTCCAACACCCGGCGCGAAGCAGCCGCCAGCTCTGGCGCTGCCGCGGCCGGGTCTTGAAGCCTGTCACCGAGCCGCTGCGGCGGCAAATACCAGGACCCCTCCATGAAGCCAGACAATCCACATTTTTTCAGCAGAATCGGCATTGCCATCGCCAGCTTCTTCAAGAT
>LBIU01000419.1 GCA_000987445.1 Candidatus Accumulibacter adiacens
AACTCACGACCAATGGATTAAAAGTCCAGTGCTCTACCGACTGAGCTACCGACCCCCGAAAAGGGGCGAATTATAGGCAAGGCCAAGATGCGTGTCAATGCTGTACGCGCTTGATTGGCGCAGCGGTTGTTGCTGCCTCGGCGGGTGCAAGAAGACGCGACGGAAGGCGGATCTGGCGGGGTAGGCGGATCCGTGCCCTGCTTCGCGCGATAATGCCGGCTCCTGCGCCAAAACCTGACTACCTCTGGAAGCTGATGGATCCCTTGACTCATGCCCTGCTCGGCGCTACGGCCGCGCAAGTTGCCCTCGGGCCGCGCCTCGGTCGCCAAGCTTGGCTGCTCGGTGCCGTCGGTGGCGTCCTACCCGACGCCGACATCCTGATCCGGAGTTCGGCCGACCCCTTGCTGGCGATTCAGTACCATCGCCATTTCACGCACGCGCTGGCCTTCATTCCGGTGGGTGGCGTCGTCGCTGCCTTGCCTTGGCTGGCGCGACGGCGGTATCGCCCGAACTGGCGACCGATCGTGGCGGCGACGACCATCGGCTACGCCACTCATGCCGTGCTGGACGCCTGTACCAACTATGGAACACACCTGCTGTGGCCGTTTTCACCGCTGCGCGTCGCCTGGAATTGGATCACGACCATCGGCCCGCTGCTGACCCTGATGCTGCTCATCGGTCTGGTCTTCGCCGTCCGTCGGGGGACGCGATTTCCGGCGGCAGTGGCTCTGGCTCTCAGCGTCGCCTATGTCGGCACGGCGGCCTGGCAGCGCGAGCGCGCGCTCGAGATGCAAGTCCGCATCGCCGCCGCCCGTGGCCATCCGCTCGATCGCGCCGAGATGTTTCCGACGGTCGGCAATCCGCTGCTCTGGCGATCGGTCTATCAATCGGGCGAAACACTGTATACCGACCGACTGCGGGTCGTCAGCCGCGAGGCGACGCGCTGGAAGGAAGGCAGCACTGTCGAGTTGCTACTGGAGAAAGATCTGCCACCCCTGGCGTTGGCCGATGAACGCGTGCGCCGCGACTATGCACGCTTCAGCTATTTTTCTGGCGGCTGGGTCGCGCGCGCCACTGCCGACCCGAGCGTTATCGGCGACGCGCGCTATTCGCTGCGTACCGACGGCTTCGAGCCGATCTGGGGCGTCCGTTTCCACCCCGGCACGGCAAGGCCGACCGAGTGGGTGGATCGGACGATCAAGAACCGCGTGCCAATCAGCGAGCTGTGGCGCGAGCTAACGGGTACGGCAGCCGGTTACGGCTCACTTCCCGGGTGACTTTTTCAGTCGGATAGCCGACTGGTGAACAGCTCGGCAGCATTCTCGGTGCAGTCGTCCCGGCATTCAACGCGCCCTGTACATCTTCCCGGGCGGGGGGGGTGATATCCAGCAAGGGTTCATTCGCGTCGAAAGCGTTGGTCGGTGTGGCGGTGTGGCGGTGTCGCTGGACAGGAGGTCATCCTATCTGAGCGACGCTTGTTGAAGCCGGCCTCCGGCCTCCGGCCTCAATTCGCGGCTGTGTGCCAACGACGGTCACAGTTGCCTGCAGGCTCGAGCAGCCCCTTGGCGACGCGGTGGTCAAGGCCAGGAGAAAGATCTCGGTATTCCCACCTCGGCTGCGCCTCCGCGCAATGACGCGCGGGCCAGGCTCGCGTGAGGAAATCGCTTGTGCTCCCTGGTTCTTGTATGCGCGATACAACGAACGGCCCTACACTGGCGTCATTGCTTCCCTGGAGAACGTGCATTGGGAAACCAGGTTTTTTTGCGGTGTGGTCCTCGCGATGTTCTGTGGTTTTTGCATCTTTTCTGACCACCGCCGTGTACGCACTGGAGACCACCAAGCGCACTGAAGTCGTGCAGGCTGTTGTTGGCATCGACGCCACGCAAACCAGGGAGGGCGTCCAGGCAGGCGAGCGATCAGGCCATCGCCGGAATTGGTCGCGTGTTGCAGGAAGGGCTACGGCAGTGATGGGGCGGCAAGTCTTGCGGGTGACAAGGGGACAGGATGGCGCCGTTGGCGTCCCGCGGCCAGTCGCCCAGCAAGGCCGCGGGGCCTCGCGATCAAGTGGGACCGAGGCCGCGCTTGCGGTACCATGCACAGGGCCTGGTGGTGCAGCGCAATGCGTGCTGGCGAAGCCTCGGCAAACCGAGCCTGTGGTCACCCGCGTCAGAACGTTTTTCCGGAGGTCGCCCGGATTTCTCGTTCTCGATGGGTGGCCCGAGCGGGTAGACTGATCTCAACTCTCTTCGAGCATGGAGGCGAAATGGACGGCAACTCTTCAGGATGGCGGCGTGGTCCGCTTGTTGTCTGTGTTCTGCTGCTTGCCGCGTGCGCCGGCTACAGTGGCAGTAATCTAAAGCCCGGTGTGTCCACTCTTGCCGAGGTCGTCGCTTCGATGGGCGAGCCGGCGATGACCTGGAAAGATCCCGATGGCAGCGAGCAACTGGCTTATCCACGCGGGCCGGCCGGCACTCAGACCTTCATGGTCCATGTCGCGCCGGATGGCAAGCTTCAGCGCATCGACAAGGTGCTCAACGCCGCACATTTTGCGCGGGTTCAGGCGGGAATGAGCAAGGATCAGGTGCTGCGCATCCTTGGTCCGTCGGGGTCGATGTGGACGCAGTCCTACTCGCGGAGCAATGAACTCGCCTGGTCATGGTTGTTCTGCAACGACTGGAATGTCCAGGAGTTCTTCGACGTCATGTTCGACGCCAGCACCGGCATCGTGCGCTCAACGGGGCAGCACCCGAATCTGGAGGGGGTGAGTGGCACTTCGCCGCCGTGCAGCCAATGACGAAAACCCGGGATGAGGCGCCCTGCCGGCGACCCGCTGCGCCGCGAAGGG
>LBIU01000420.1 GCA_000987445.1 Candidatus Accumulibacter adiacens
CCATTTTGCTTCCACGAGCGATCGCCGTTTCGGCGTTGATGCCGTGCCTCAACGAGGCACAAACGCTGCCACTGTGCATCGCCAAGATCGATCAGGCATTCGCAGAACTCGGGCTCGTTGGCGAAATCGTCGTGGCCGACAACGGATCGACCGACAGCTCGCGTGAGATCGCAGCCAGCCTCGGAGCCAGGGTCATACTCGAGAGGCGACAAGGCTACGGCTCTGCCCTTCTGGCCGGCATCCGCCAGTGCAAAGGCCAGATCATCGTGATGGCCGATGCCGACGACTCGTATGACTGGTCCAAGCTCGGCGACTTCGTCCACAAGATCGATGAAGGCTATGACCTGGTGATGGGCAACCGCTTCCTCGGTGGCATCGAACCAGGCGCCATGCCACGCTTGCATCGCTATCTCGGCAACCCGGTACTTTCGGCCTTGACCCGATGGCTGTACAAGATCCCGATCGGTGACTTCCATTGCGGCATGCGCGCTTTTACTCGAACTGCGGTGGACAGGATGTTCTTGCGTACATCGGGGATGGAGTTCGCGACCGAGATGGTGATCAGCGCTGCACAAGCCGACTTACGAATCGCCGAAACGCCGACCCGACTATACCCGGACAAACGCAATCGGCCACCGCATTTGCGTTCATTTCGCGACGGCTGGCGGCACCTGCGCTTCATTCTCACCTATGCTCCGGACTATCTCTACCTAGTACCGGGATTCCTCTTGGCCCTGCTTGGGTTGCTTGGCATGACCCTATTGTCAGGCGGTCCGGCGACAATAGGCAGCCTCAGCTTGGGCATCCATTTTCTTGCCCTCTCCAGTCTCCTGACGATGCTTGGTGCCAATGTCCTTGGCTTCGGGGTCATGGCCAAAGTGTACAACTCCACGCGCTACCCAATTCAGCCAGATTCGCTGATCGCCGGATTGCTACGACACTTCACTCTTGAGCGAGGCATACTTGTCGGCACATCACTGGCGATTGGCGGTATCTGCGTCGACGCGGCCATCCTTTTCGAGTGGCTTGCGCGCAATCGTTCCGAAATGGGAGCAACCGTTCACCTCGCCTTCGTCGCCTCAACGCTAACCGTCCTCGGCGTCAATCTGGTCTTCGGATCCTTCCTGCTGCGCATGATGCAGGAGGACGTTTCCCGATGACGGCGGCGCGGCCCGCGAAGGCGCGGAGCTCGGCTAGCTTGACCGGTCCGAGCACGCGCAACTCGGCGGGCACTTTATGCCCCGAATGGACGGATCCCCATGAGCCTGCCCAACGGTCACGCTGAAGTTATCATCAAGGCTGGAGCCGGTGACCAGAAATACTGGCAAGACCTGTGGCGCTATCGCGAGCTGCTCTTCATTCTTGCATGGCGGGAATTCGCCGTCCGTTACAAGCAAACGGCAATTGGAGTGGCGTGGGCAGCTCTGCGGCCTCTGCTTACCATGGCCGTGCTTACCTTGGTGTTCTCCGTCCTGGCCGGCCTTCCAAGTGACGGGGACACGCCGTACCCCCTGATGGTGTTTGCCGGCATGCTTCCCTGGTATTTTTTCTCTTCCGCCCTGACCAGCGCCTCCGACAGTCTGATTGCAAATGCCAGCCTGGTCTCAAAGGTCTATTTCCCGCGGCTTCTGGTTCCCGCCGCCACCATCGCTGTCGCTGCAGTCGACTTCGGCGTAGCGCTTGGCGTCATGCTCTTGTTGATGTTTGCGTTTCATGTCCTGCCTCCAATCCAGATCCTGGCGGTCCTTCCCTTAGCCCTATTGACAGCGCTGCTCGCACTAGGGCCCGGCCTAGCGCTCTGCGCGCTCAACGTCACCTACCGCGACTTTCGCTTTGTCGTCCCCTTCATTGCTCAGTTCGGAATGTATTTGTGCCCGATCGGATTTTCATCGTCGATTGTCCCAGAGCAATTCAAGCTGTTGTTCGAGTTAAACCCAATGGTGGGCATCATCGAAGGGTTCCGCTGGGCCTTGCTGGGGATCGGTGCCTTTCCTGCCCGATCACTGGCCATTTCACTTCTTTCTGCTGTCTTACTGATCTATGTCGGACTCCGATTCTTCCGACACACCGAACGAACCTTTGCTGACGTTATATGACCCTATGCTGCCGATAATATCGATAAGGGATTTGGGGAAAAAATACAGAATCCGCCATCAGAGCGACACCCCGTACCGAACCCTTAAAGAAGACCTGGCGCAACTTCCTCGCCGTATTTTCCGCGGGAAAACCGACGAAATCGTCGAAGAGTACTGGGCACTGAAAGAGGTTAGTCTGGAGATAGAACAGGGCGACAGGGTTGGCATTATCGGGCGTAATGGCGCAGGCAAGTCGACCCTCCTGAAACTGCTCTCACAGATTACCGAGCCGTCTAAAGGCAGCATCATCCTCCGCGGCAGAGTGGCAAGCCTGTTGGAAGTCGGTACAGGTTTCCATCCGGAATTGACAGGACGAGAAAACGTCTTCCTGAATGGCGCAATTCTCGGCATGAGCCGTGGCGAGGTAAAGCGCAAGTTCGATGAAATCGTCGCCTTCGCCGCGATCGAGAGATTTCTTGACACGCCTGTCAAACGCTATTCGTCGGGAATGTACGTACGATTGGCATTTGCGGTGGCTGCCCATCTGGAGTCCGAAGTTCTGGTTATCGATGAAGTGCTGTCCGTTGGCGACGCGGAGTTCCAGAAGAAATGTCTGGGCAAGGTTGAAGGGGTCAGCCGACAGGAGGGGCGGACCATCCTCTTCGTTAGCCACAACATGAACGCCATTCAGACCTTGTGCAACAGAGCGGTGCGCCTAGAGGGCGGTTCGGTCGCGCGTGACACGACCGACATCCGCTTGGCTACCCACGACTATCTTGGCTTTGGCGCCGCCAGATTTGCGACCTGGAGAAATCCCGCGCCAAGCAGCAGCAAACTTCCCGTAGTGCCGCTCGGCCTCCATCTGCACACCAACGACGATCAAGTCGCGCCGGCCATCGTTACAAATGACGAGCCTCTTTGGGTCGTTGTCGATATCGAGCTGAAAGCCTTGGACCCGGCTCTGACCTTTGGCTATGCGCTGCACACAGAGGACGGGCAGCTATTGTACTGCTCCTATCAGACCGACTGTCGAGAAGTGGACTGGCCAAGATTGAGCAAAGGCACTCTGCGCTTGAAAACTCCGCTCCCTAGGCGTTTGTTGAACGAAGGCAATTACCGTCTCGAATTCATGAGCAGGTTCCATGGCCGCCAATGGCTCACCCCGCCGGGCTCTGGGCCGACGATGTGTTTTAGCGTGCAGGGAGGTTTGTGTGACTCGCCACTATGGCAAGAGCGTCGCCCCGGAATCCTGGCGCCAGTATTGCCCTGGTATTTGGCTACGGTAGAAAGCCCGTAATTCTATGGCATTACCTGCACTCGCTTGCGAGCGGCGCTCCGTGCTTGGCGACCCAGAAGCGGCTTACTGATATGACTGGTGAGAGAAGCTGCCTGCTGACGGTTCTGATGCCCGTCCACGATGGCGAAGCTTTTCTGCAGCAGGCTATCGACTCCATTCTGTGCCAATCCTACGAGGATTTCGAGTGTCTGATCGTCGACGATGGTTCTCGAGATCGCACACCTGAGATACTGACCGCAAACGCAGCGAAAGATGGACGAATTCGGGTATGCCGCCTTGACGTCAACCTTGGGACTGCTACGGCGCTCAACTACGGCCTTGGGCTGGCACGTGGGCAGTTCATCGCGCGCATGGATGCCGACGATGTCGCCCTCCCCTTCCGACTGGAAAAACAAGTTGACTTCATGCGGCATCATCCCGAAATCGACGTTTGCGGAAGCGCTCTTACCGTCTACGAACGACCGTGCGAATTGTGGACGCCACCGCTAACACATGACGCGGTGCTGGCAAGAATGCTTTTCGAATGCCCTGTATTTCACCCTACGGTCATTATGCGAACGAGCGTGCTTCGTCACGCCGGTGGATATCTTCCGAGTTTCTCGGCCGCGCAGGACTATGAGCTCTGGTGTCGGCTCGCACTTCAGCATGACGTTCGGTTTGCCAATATTGCACAGCCCCTGCTTCAATACCGTACTCACCCCCACAAGAAACGCCCAGAGTACAAGGTCCGGCAAAGAATGCTAGCCAGCATCGTGCGCGACCGGCTTCTCGCGGCGATACTCATCACCCCAAGCGTACTGGAACAGACTTGTCACAAGGCCCTGTCGAGGGAAGTCGAAGGAGCTGACTTTCCACCACTAGACGCCTGTTTTTCGTGGATCCAGAAGATCGAAGCCGCCAACCGAGTCTCCAGACGGTTCATCCCGGAAGACCTTCGGGACGAACTGCAATATCGCTC
>LBIU01000421.1 GCA_000987445.1 Candidatus Accumulibacter adiacens
GCGCAGGCCATGCGCGCCCTCTCGGCGCAGGTCTGGGTCACCGAGGTCGACCCGATCTGCGCGCTGCAGGCAGCCATGGAAGGCTTCCGGGTAGTGACCATGGACTACGCGGCCGACAAGGCCGACATCTTCGTCACCTGCACCGGCAACTACCACGTCATCGACCACAGTCACATGGCGAAGATGAAGAATCAGGCCATCGTCTGCAACATCGGGCACTTCGACAACGAAATCGACGTTGCCTCGGTCGAGGCTTACACTTGGGAAGAAATCAAGCCACAGGTCGACCACGTGATCTTTCCCGACGGCAAGCGCATCATCCTGCTGGCCAAGGGCCGTCTGGTCAATCTCGGTTGCGGCACCGGTCACCCGTCGTACGTGATGAGTTCCTCGTTCGCCAACCAGACCATCGCCCAGATCGAGCTGTTCACGCGTAGCGCCGACTATCCGGTCGGCGTCTATACGCTACCCAAGCATCTGGATGAAAAGGTCGCCCGCCTGCAACTCAAGACGCTGAACGCCCAGCTCAGCGAACTGAGCGACGCGCAGGCGGCGTACATCGGTGTCGGCAAGGACGGTCCCTACAAGCCGGACCACTACCGCTACTGATGCCCGACCTCCACAGGGGAGATCGCCATGCGCCTGATCCTGCTCTGGCTGCTCAACGCCTGCGCACTCCTTGCCGTCGCCTACCTGATGCCGGCATCGATACAGCTGGCATCATTTGCGGCGGCGCTGATCGCCGCCTTGCTGCTGGGGCTGGTGAATGCCGCCTTGCGTCCCCTGTTGGTTCTGCTGACACTCCCGGTCACGCTGCTGAGCTTCGGCCTCTTCCTGTTCGTGATCAACGGCCTGATGTTCTGGCTGGCGGGTTCACTGCTCGAGGGCTTCGTCGTCAACGGCTTCTGGCCGGGCGTCTTCGGGGCCTTGCTGTACAGCATCATCGCGTCGATGCTTTCTTCCCTGTTGACCACCCGCAAGGGCCAGTGACCTTCTCCTCATGACAACGAACAAGCGTACTTTCAGCCTCGAACTTTTTCCCCCGCAAACGCCAGAGGGCGCCGAGAAGCTGCGCGCCGCGCGTGCCCGCATGGCCGCACTCCAGCCGCGCTTCTTCTCGGTCACTTTCGGCGCCGGTGGCTCGACCCGTGACCGGACGCTCGAAACAGTGCTCGACATCCAGCGCGAGGGCCACCAGGCAGCGCCGCACCTGTCGTGCATCGGTTCGACGCGCGAAAGCATTCGCAGCATCCTTGAACAGTACCGCGCGAACGGCATTCGCCACCTCGTCGCCTTGCGCGGCGACCTGCCGTCGGGGATGGCCAGGCCCGGCACCTTTCGCTACGCCAACGAGCTGGTCGAATTCATCCGCGCCGAAACCGGCGACTGGTTCCACATCGAGGTCGCCGCCTACCCCGAGTACCACCCGCAGGCGAGAAACCCGCAGGA
>LBIU01000422.1 GCA_000987445.1 Candidatus Accumulibacter adiacens
TTGGTCATTATTTCACGGTGAAGGTTCTCGAACCACCGTCGCGTAGACTTTGATCGAGCGGTATCGCCTGCGATCGACATCGCCCCTGGCGGAGAACGGGCTGCGCAGGCCACTGACTCTGTCCAAAGAACCGCGGGCGCACGACTCGTCGCTCCGCTTGCCGCCTAGCCCGTGCTCTGCGCCTGCTGTTGCACCGGCTTGGCATGCATGCGATAGCCGTTGCGGCCGGCCGTCTTGGCAAGATACATCGCCGCATCGGCGTCGCGCAGCAGGCTGCGGTGATCGTCGCTGCCTTCCGGATAGAGCGCGATGCCAACGCTGCAACCGACCTGTACGCAATGCCCGTCAACCTGGAACGGCTTCCTGACCGTCTCGATGACGCGCTGGATCACACTTTCGACGGCCTCCCGGGACTCCGGCTCGGCAAGCAGGATCACGAACTCATCACCGCCAATGCGGGCAACGGTGTCGGCGGCGCGCACCATCGCCCGCAGACGCGTGGCCAGTTCGACCAGCAGGGCGTCACCGACCGCGTGCCCCATGGCGTCATTGATCGGCTTGAAGTGATCCAGATCCAGGAAGGCCAGGGCCAACAGGCGTTTGTGGCGCGCCGCCTGCGACAGTGCATGGCTGAGGCGCTCCTCGAGCACCATGCGGTTGACAAGCCCGGTGAGCGAGTCGTGGCGAGCGAGTGCTTCCAACTGCACTTCGTAGTGCTTCTGCTGGCTGATGTCCTGCAGCGTCTCGACGGCACCAATGGCGCGTCCATCGGTGCCGTGCAGTGGCGCAGCGGTGAAGTACAACCAGCGCCCGCCGCCCGGGAACTGCGGGAAATAGTCCCTGGCTTCCCAAGCCCCGGCGATCAAGGGGGACGGTCGCAGCTTGTCGGCATAGAGTTCGCCCATTCGCCCCTCGGTCGCATCCAGCACCAGATCGGCCATCACCGGGCGGGGATGCGGATAGAACGGCCGCCACTGCTCGCGTGAGCCGATCATCTCCTTGGCCGACGCCCCGACGATCGCCTCGCAGGCGCGATTCCAGTGCGTGACGCGGTGCTCGGCGTCAATGACGAAGGTCGGCACCGGCGAGCCCTGGACGATTTCGGACAACAGCACGGCCCCGTCGCTGGCCGCCCGCTCGGCCGCCCGCTGTGCGGTAACGTCGCGCAGGGTCTCCACGGCACCGACGACAAGGCCACTCGCGTCACGCAGGGCTGCGGCGCTGAAGACCAGCCACTTGCCGCCATCCGGCATCTGCGGGAAGAAGTCTTCCAGCTCCCAAGCGCCCTCGATCGAAGGCGAGGGACGATATTTCCCGGCATAGTGACGTTCAAGATCTTCGCGCCGTGAGCCACTTAGCGCGAGGTCGGCGATCAACGGCCGCCGGCTCCGGTAGAACGCCGACCACGCGCGCGTCGTACCCAGCACGGAATCCGCCGCCACCCCGGTGAGCTTCTCGCAGGCTTGGTTCCAATGCACGACGCGGCGCTCGGCATCGATCACGAACATCGGGATCGGTATGGCTTCCACGACCTGCCTGGCCCAAGTCGACGAGAGCGGCTCTCGGGAACGATCGACCTCCCCACAGTTGTCCATGTCGGGCCCTCCACTTCTCGGTGCCTACGGGATAGAAGACAGTCTCTGAATGCGGACGATGCGGCTGACAATAGAACCAGCGAGGAGCCGCTCGTCTTGCGCAAGGTAGCTGATTGCTGCCGATTTGTCAGGTTTACCACGGATGGATGGCGCATGCCATGGGTGCGAAGGGCTTCGCTGGCGGTAAAATTCCCAGCCGCCCACGGACCACGGGCCACGCCCGACCAGGTAGAGCGCCGCTCGCCGCGCCTATGATGGCTGGCGTGCAAGCGGCGCAGTCGGCGCTGGTAGGCTTGTTATCTTTTCCGCAGCCTGGGAAGTGCGATGACCGAAATGCCCACGCTCCTGCTCAGCGGCTCTGCCGCAACGCTGCCTTTTTCCGCCTTCGTGGTCGCCAGCCTGGTGCTCGCGGCCACGCCGGGAGCAGGCGTGTTCTATATCGTCGCGCGCACCCTGGCGCAGGGCAGGCGAGCCGGGCTGGCTTCGCTGGCCGGCGTCGCGCTCGGCAACCTGGCCAATGCCGGCGCCGCCTCGATCGGCCTGGCGGCCCTGTTTGCCGTCTCCTCACCGGCGTTCACTATCGTCAGGTACGCCGGTGCGGCCTACCTCCTTTACCTGGGCATCAAGTTGCTCCGCGCCGGAGCGACACGGCAGCCGGACGACACCATTTTTGGCGCTGCCGACCTCGCGGCAATCTTTCGCGATGGCTTTGTCGTTGCGCTGCTCAACCCCAAGACGGCACTGTTCTTCGCCGCCTTCCTGCCGCAGTTCGTCGACCCGACGACCTCGGCGCTGTCGCAGAATCTGCTTCTCGGGTCGCTGTTCGTACTCATCGCAGCCGTCACCGACAGCCTCTACGTGCTGACCGCGAGCGCGCTGCGGCCAGCGTTGCTGCGCTGCAGCCGACTGCGCGGCGTCGGCCGCTACCTGAGCGGCAGCGCCCTGATCTGCCTCGGCATCCTCGCCGCCGTAACCGGAACACGCGGCAGCAAGTAGCGGCTGGCGACGGGCAAGAGCCTCTTCTGCGGCGACTGGAGCCGGAACGGCTGCACGCCGACCCGGCGGTGGTCTTCTGCGCGCCCTGCGCCGCGGCGCGCGAGTAGCGCCCGCGAGGCAATCCCGTGCACCAGCCGAGCGCGCGCGCGGCGGCTCAACGCGGCAGGCTGTTCAGTGCCCAGTCGTATTCGATGAAGTCGACGCCCACCAGATGCTCGCGCAGCATCGCCTGTTCGGCAGGCGTGCTTGCCAGCAGATTGGCATAGCTGCCCAGGAACTGCCTGAGCGAGCTCACGCCGCGGTAGCCGGCCGAGAAATCCTGACCGTACCAGTCGAAAATCTGCGAGACCCTCAATGTTGCCGTCTTGGGCTCGTAGCGATTGCGCGTTCGATCGGCGAGGAAGCGCTGCGTCTGCTGCTCCAGCTGCGCCTCCAGGCGCTCGCCGACGAAGGCCTCTTCGCGCAACATCGGGCAGCCGACCGAGGCACAGTTCACCGCGAAATGAATGCGCGGATCGTCATAGACGCCGGGTTTGCGGATCGTCTCGTGTTCGATCCAGTCCAGATAGCGGCGCTCGCCGAAAAGGGTGAAAAACTTCTGCTTCCACGGACTGTTGAAGACGATGTTGCCGAGGTCGCGAATCGATTCCAGATGCGGATACTTGCCGAGAATCAGCTCGACGGTGAAGGCGTTGTAGGCATTGATCAGGAACGCCAGTTGCCGGTTCTTGGACCAGGAGTCGAACTGGGGCCGCGGCACCGCCGACAGACTGTCGAGGTAGGCCTTCAGCGCCGCACGTTCTTTCGCCAGGCCGGCATAGTCCACCTGCGACGCCTTGCCGCCATCGATGAGCACGACATGCCGCTTGAGCAGCGCGGTCCACGCCGCGTGGCTATGGTCGAAGGCTGC
>LBIU01000423.1 GCA_000987445.1 Candidatus Accumulibacter adiacens
TCGCCCGACTTCGTCGACCCGCGACACGGCATCCCGGTGTTCAGCCTCTACGGCACGGTACGCCGTCCGACGACAGCGATGATGGATAGCTTCGACCTGCTGCTGATCGACCTGCAGGATCTGGGCTGCCGGATCTACACCTTCATCACCACGCTGCGCTATCTGCTCGAAGCTGCCGCCGAGCACGGCAAGGAGGTGTGGATACTCGACCGCCCGAATCCGGCGGGGCGCCCGCTGGAAGGCCTGCTGCTGCGCCCCGGCTGGGAGAGCTTCGTCGGCGCCGGGCCGCTGCCGATGCGCCACGGCCTGACGATGGGCGAGCTGGCCTGCTGGTTCATCGCCACGCTGGGCCTGGAGGTCGAATGCACGGTGATCGCCATGCATGGCTGGGCGCCGTCTGCAGCACCCGGCTACGGCTGGCCAAGCGACCAGCGAAGCTGGGTCAACCCCAGCCCGAACGCGCCAAACCTGTCGATGGCGCGCTGCTACGCCGGGACCGTGCTGCTCGAAGGCACGACGCTCTCGGAAGGGCGCGGCACGACACGCCCGCTCGAGCTCTTCGGCGCACCAGACATCGACGCCGGCAAGCTGATTGCGACGATGGACGCGCTCGCACCGGACTGGCTGCTCGGCTGCCGCCTGCGCGCCTGCTGCTTCGAGCCGACCTTTCACAAGTACGCCGGCAGGCTGTGCCAGGGGGTGCAGATTCATGTCGATGACGCCCATTACCAGCATCCGTGGTTTCGCCCCTGGCGCCTGCAGAGCCTGGCCTTGAAGGCGCTGCGGCAACTGCAGCCGGACTACCCGCTGTGGCGCGACTTCGCCTACGAATACGAACACGACAGGCTGGCCATCGACCTGATCAACGGCTCACCGCTGTTGCGCGACTGGGTCGATGACCCGGCGGCGACGCCGGCCGACCTCGACGCCCTGGCGCGCGCCGACGAAGACGCCTGGGAGAAGACGCGCGAAGCATTCCTGCTCTACTGATGCCAGCCACTGCCGCACGGCCCGAGGAATCGCCAGCGCGCCGTATCGCCCATCTCGACATGGACGCCTTCTATGCCTCGGTCGAGTTGCTGCGCTATCCGGAGTTGCGCGGCCTGCCGGTGGTGATCGGTGGCAGTCGCGCGCAGCAGCCGCTCACGCTCGCCGACGGCGAGCGCCGCTTCGCGCGCCTGCGCGACTACGCCGGGCGCGGTGTGATCACCACCGCGACCTACGAAGCGCGCGCCCTCGGGGTCTTTTCGGCAATGGGAATCATGAAGGCAGCCAGGCTGGCACCGGAGGCGATTCTGCTGCCGGTCGATTTCGCCGCCTATCGCCACTACTCGCAGCTCTTCAAGGCCGCCGTCGCGAAACTCGCCCCGCAGATCGAAGACCGCGGCATCGACGAAATCTACATCGACCTCAGCGCGCTCGCCGATGATACGCAGATGCTCGCACAGCGCATCAAAGACGCGGTGCGCGCGGCCACCGGGCTGTCGTGCTCGATCTGCATCGCGGCCAACAAGCTCCTGGCGAAGATCGGCTCGGACCTCGACAAGCCGGACGGCCTGACGCTATTGACCGCCGACGACCTGACGCGGCGCATCTGGCCGCTGCCGGCACGCAAGATCAACGGCATCGGCCCGAAGGCCAGCGAGCGGCTGGCTGTACTGGGCATCCACAGCATCGGCGATCTGGCGCAAGCCGACGCCGGCTTCCTGCAACAGCACTTCGGCCGCAGCTACGGCCGCTGGCTGCTGGCCGCCGCGCACGGCATCGACGAGCGCCCGCTAAGCACCTCATCCGAACCGAAATCGATCAGCCGCGAAACGACTTTCGAGCACGACCTGCACCCGCGCGACGATCGCCAGATCCTGGGCGGGATTTTCACCGCGCTGTGCACCCAGGTTGCCGACGATTTGCGCCGCAAGGCCTACCGGGGGCGCACGATCGGCATCAAGCTACGCTTCGCCGACTTCCAGACCGTCACCCGCGACCTGACCCTGCCAACCGCCATCGACGATGCGCAGGGCATCCGCCGTGCCGCCGGCGAATGCCTGCGGCGCGTACCGCTCGACCGCAAGCTGCGCCTGCTCGGGGTGCGGGTCAGCACACTGTCGGGGCGGCGTGCTGGCAAGGATCGAGCGCCGCCGCTGCAGCGAGAACTGGTGTTCACCGAAAGCCGTGAGCTTGGGGTGGACTGAACCTGGCGTCATGGCTCGAGCAGTGCCGTTGCCTGCTCAGCCGCGACTCGTCAGAGCGAAGCTCAGCGAGTCGCGGCGCCCATCATGGGCGCCGGGCAGCGCTCGCCGGCGGCGCCATTGATCGGTGGTCACGATGGCGCCCGGAACTGGCCACGTGACCAACGCACGAGCGATTGTGCGCGCCCGCAGCGGCTGCCACAGCAGCCATCGGGGCGTCAGGTTTTGGGCGCCTCCTCGGGCAATGTTCCCTCCTGCAATCCACACCGCTGATGGTGACAATGGCCTGCTGGTCGCAGGATCATGATCGAGCCGCTAGCCACCAGCAACAGAGGCCACCAGGTATGGAACAAGTGGCGTAGCTCCTCCATCGGCACGATGCCCAGGTTGGCCATCAAGAACGTCACACCAAGCACAATGACGATGACGGGAAAGAGTCGAAAGCGCATGCTGTTCTCCTTGTATGGCTCAAGCGCCGTGGCCGAAAACGCCGTGTCGGCGGTGTCGGGTCAGTTCATCGAAACGCTTCTGCTGCGCCGGATCCAGAACGCCATAAAAGCGCTTGGTCTCAAGGGTCAGTCTATCCAGCGCTTCACGGCCCTGGTCCATGCCTTGCCGTAGCCGCTCCAACCGCTCCACCGCAGTTCCGCCACCCGCGTTGGTGCGCCAGACTTTGGCCTTTTCACCCAGACCCGCCAGCTGTTCGCTGACCGCCTTGCTGAATTCGCCCCAGGCCGCCTGCTGATCGGCTCTCAGATTTAGATCAACGCGCAGACGCTCGAGCCGCTGGTCGGCCATTCCCTTGAAATCGCCATTCCAGGCGCTGCGCATCATCTTCGAGCCGTCGCGACAGGAAGCATCGGCATTGGCCATCATCAGACCCGCGCCG
>LBIU01000424.1 GCA_000987445.1 Candidatus Accumulibacter adiacens
GACGACTGTCTGCGCCTGGTCATGAACGCCATCCAGGACCTGCCGTGCATCGGCCATGTCGAGCTGTCGCTGGAAACCGGCGAGGCGAGCATCGAGCATACGGCGATGGTCGATGAGGGCGACATCCGGCAGATCATCGAGGACGCGGGTTACCCGACGGAATAGGCGCGGGGCGCGCAGCACCCCGCATGACGCTGCTGCGCGACGTTCCAGAGGGATAGCGAAGCAGAGATGACAGCGATCAGAGCTGCGCTGCTCATTGCTTTGGGATGGGGGAGACACACACCAACCGCAAAACGACATCGTCGTTGCGAGAGCCTGGGGCGAAGTGATTGCGGCAGGCGCAGCGCGCAACGTCGCGGCCACTGTACCAGGAGACGCCGCGCAGCACGCGCCTGCCAGGTGAGGTTTGCGCGCTCGACCTCGACGGTCCCCGTCTCGTTGCCGGGGTCGCGGCCGGTGCCCCGCAGGCGGGCTGCGTCGTGGAAGTCACCGAGTGGCGCGCGCCGGCGGGTATCTCGCTGCCTTCGCCGAGCTGGACGAGCGGCAGGAAGATGTCTCGGGCCATCGCCTCGCGGCCCGGATGCTGGCTCTCCATGGTGTCGATGAGGTTGTTGACGTTGTCGGCACGTTGCACGATGGCGCCGCGGTGGGCGGCGAGGCTGCGCCAGGGTTCCGGACCGGGCCGCAGGATGCCGACTGCCCAGCAGCTGCGACGGCGCAGCACCGGGATCAATCCGGCGCAGCGCTATTTCCTGCTCGAGGAGGCGGCGTTCAGTGACGCCGAGCTGGCCGACACGGAGAACACCGTCGCCGGTATCATTCGTCTCGAAGCGAGCCGCGCGCCGGCGGATGTGCGGCGGGCGGTATCCTTGTTGCAGAAGCGTTTGCAGGGGCCGCAGTTCGCGAGTCTGCGCCGTGCCTTCGTTGTCTGGATCAACCGCATTGTGCTGCGCCGGCTGATGCCCGGACAGGAAAATGCCCGAAGTCAACGAACTACAGGAGATCGACACCATGCTCGCAGAAACCGTCGACGAATGGACCAAACAGTGGAAAGAGGATGGCCTGCGTGAGGG
>LBIU01000425.1 GCA_000987445.1 Candidatus Accumulibacter adiacens
CCGAGCGGCAGCAGGGATTCCTCCGGGATGAGCAGCGTCGTGCGCGGCTCCTGCCGCACGACGACATTCATCAGCATCCCCGGCCTGAGCAGGTGCTCGGGGTTGGGCAGCGTCGCACGCACGCGAATCGAACGGGTGACCGGATCGATGCGGCTATTCACCGCCTTGACCGTGCCGCTGAACTGGCGTCCGGGATAAGCACGGCTGCTGGCAGTCACCTGCAGCCCGGGGTGCAGCCCCTGCAGGTAAGTGGCGGGGACCGGAAATTCCAGCTTGACGGCGCTGTCGTCGTCGAGGGTGGTGATCAGGTCACCGGGCTCGACCAGGGCGCCGACGCTCAGGTCGCGTAGCCCGACAACGCCAGCGAATGGTGCCTTGATCAGTCGGTCGGCCAGGCGCGACTCGATGGCTGCCAGTCGCGCGCGCGCCGTTCGCCAGTCGCGCTGGCGCTCGTCGAGCAGCGATCTGGCCGCGGTGCCTTTGGCGGCCAGGGACTGGAAACGCTGGTACTGACTTAGCGCTTCCTTGACCGTGGCTTGCGCTTCCTCGAGCTGGGCATGTTCTTCGCGGCTGCTCAACTCGGCGAGCAACTGGCCCTTGCCGACCCGGTCGCCGTCGTTGAAATGGATGGCACTGACGGTGTCGGTGACGGTCGCGGTCAAGGCGACCGACTCCCTGGCGGCGACGGTGCCGAGCGCTTCGATGCTGTCGGCGAACTGGACCTGGCGGGCCGGGGCGACGATCACGCTCGGCGGCGGGTCGGCGGCCAGGGCGCCGCCGCAGAGCAGGCTCAGGCCGGCAAGCAGCAGGTACGGGTCGGTGTTGCTTCGCATGGAGCTCCCATCGATCGGCTTGCCCGATATCTATTCAGTGTGGATATGCGTCTGCATAGTAGCAGTTAGGGCAACTGACCGTGGCGGTCGGGGGAGGTTCGCGCATGGCGCGAGCAGGCGCGGTCAATGCTCTGCGCGCCACTGGCTGGGGCTGCAGTTCGCCCAGCTACGAAACGCTCGCGAGAAGGCATTCGGGTCGTCGTAGCGCAGGGCAGAGGCAATCGCCGACACGGACAGGGCGGTATTCTGGAGGAATTGCCGCGCAAGCGCGAAGCGCGCCTGGTTGATCAGCTGCTGGAGGTTCGTTCCTTCGTCCTCCAGCCGCCGCCGCAGGGTTCGTTCGTGGACCGCAAGCTGGTTTGCGACGGCCGCGGCGGAAGCCATGCCGCTGAGCAGCATTTGCGGCAGCATGCCTTGCACGCGGTCGGAAAATCCCATCGGTCCCTTGGCTTCCGCACCCCGGATCGCGCCGGTGATCCGTTCGAGGCGAGTCGCGTCGGCGCCTTCGATTTCC
>LBIU01000426.1 GCA_000987445.1 Candidatus Accumulibacter adiacens
CCGGCCGTTGCGCGCCACCGGCTACGGCTGCTCAGCGGCAACCATGCGGGGGCGGAAGACATCGCCGCGCTGATCCGCGCGACCCCCCTGCTCTGATGCCGGCACTGGCGACCTTCCAGCGCTGGCTGTTTCGCCTGGCAGCGGACGAGCAGTCACCGATCGTCCTCAACCAACGCCGCATCTTCATCGTCCCGACGCGCGCCGGCGTCCTCTTTGCCGTCGTCCTGCTGGTGATGCTCATCGGTGCCATCAACTACAATTTGAGCCTCGGCCACGCGCTGATTTTTCTGCTCGCCGGACTGGGCATCGTGGCCATGGTGCATACCTTTTACAACCTCTTCGGCCTACGCCTGACCGCCGGGCGGGTGCCCGCTGTTTTCGCCGGCGATCCGGCGCACTTCCCGCTGCAGCTGGAAAACGCCCGTCGACAAACGCGTCGCGCACTCGAATTCCGCTTCGCCGGGCAGGCAAGGAGCCTCGTCAACCTGCCGGCGGCAGGGCACGCGTCGGTGGCCATCCCCTTTGCCACGCAGCGGCGTGGTCGCCTCGACCCGGGGCGGGTGACGCTCAGCACCCACTATCCGCTGGGGCTCTTCCGTGCCTGGAGCTATCCGCACCCACGCTGGTCGTGCATCGTCTATCCGCAGCCCATACGGACGCCGCTACCGGCACCGTCACCGACCATGCACGCCGATCATCTGAGCGGTGACAACGGGCAGGAAGATTTTGCCGGCCTGCGGCCGCGCCAGCCCAGCGACTCGACGCGGCACATTGCCTGGAAAACGGTGGCCAGGCGCTCGGACGAGCAGCCGCATCTGGTCAAGCAGTTCGCCGGTGGCGCTGCCGAGGAATTATGGCTAGCCTGGTCACTGACCGCGCCCGAATGCGGCCTGGAGGAACGCCTGTCGATTCTCACCGGCTGGGTATTGGCCGCCGACGAAGCGCAGGCGCGCTACGGCCTCCATCTGCCCGGCAAGCAGTTGCCCCCAGGACAAGGCGACGCGCACCGGGCGAGCTGCCTGCAAGCCCTGGCACTGCATGGCGAAAGCGATGAACAAGCTGAAAGCGCGCGGCAGGCGTAGCACCAGGCCGATGCCGGCGCCCATGCTCGCGCTCGAACACAACGCCATACCCTGGCTGCTTGCCGTAGCCCTGGCGACCGCCGGGCCGCACTTCGCGCACCTGCCCTGGTGGCTGTCGCTGCTCGTCGGCGGCACGCTGCTATGGCGCGCCTGGCTATGGCAGCAGGGTCGCCCGCTGCCTCCACGCTGGGCGCTGGCGCTGCTCGTCATCGGCAGCATCGCGGCCATTGCCTGGCAATTCCGCACCCTGCTCGGCAAGGATGCAGGGGTTGCCCTGCTGGTCGTTTTCATGGCCTTGAAGCCAATGGAGATGAGTAGCCGGCGCGACGCGCTGGTGGTCATCATGCTCGGCTATTTTCTGCTCCTCACCCATTACCTGTACTCGCAGAGCATCCCCACCGGCGCCTGGCTGCTGACCGCCACCGCCCTGCTCACCGCGGCCCTGATCCGGCTCTACGGCGGTGCCCAACCAGTCGCCACCGTGCTCCGTCATGCCGTCCTCCTGCTGGCGCAGGCGCTGCCTTTCATGCTCATTCTCTATCTGCTCTTTCCGCGCGTTTCCGGTCCGCTGTGGGGCTTGCCGCAGGACGCCTACTCCGGACTCAGCGGCCTCTCCGAAGAAATGTCGCCTGGCTCGATCAGTCGCCTGACCCTCTCCGGAGCGATTGCCTTTCGCAGTCGCTTCGCCAGCGAGCCGCCGGAGAAATCCGACCTCTACTGGCGCGGTCCGGTATTCGACGAGTATGACGGCCACAGCTGGCGCGCGCGCCCCTTGCCGGCCCGTGCGGCGAAGCAGTTGCCGGTCGTCGAAGGCTTCGGTGCGCCACTGGCCTACAGCAGCATTCTCGAAGCGCATAACCAGCGCTGGTTGCTGGCTCTGGATGTCGCCACCCAGCTGCCGCCCGACAGCAAGCTGGCGCCAACGCTGCAAGCCCTGGCGCGCGAGCCGGTACGCGTGCGGACACAGTTTTCCTTTGCCTCGTCAATCGACTATCGCGCCAATGTGATCGAGGCGCCGGCCGTCCTGCAGCAGGCCCTGGCCCTGCCCGCGAAGATCAATCCGCGCACCCGCGCGCTGGCCAGCGAGTGGGCGTCCCGGCCGCCGGAAGAAATCGCCGCAGCAGCCCTGGCGTTGTTTCGCAACGAGGACTTCTACTACACCCTGCGCCCGCCGCTGCTCGGCGCGAACGCCATGGACGAGTTCCTTTTCGACAGCCGCCGCGGTTTCTGCGAGCACTACGCTTCGGCCTTCGTCTTCCTGATGCGCGCCGCCGGCGTTCCGGCGCGGGTGGTCGCCGGCTATCAGGGCGGCGAGCTCAACCCGGTCGACGGCTATCTCGTCGTGCGCCAGTCCGACGCCCACGCCTGGACCGAAATCTGGCTGGCCGGAAAAGGCTGGGTGCGCGTCGATCCAACCGCCGCGGTGGCCCCCTCGCGCATCGAGCAGGGAATCGTCGCCGCCTTGCCGAGCGGCGAGCCCCTGCCGATCATCGTCCGCCTCGACAGCGACTGGCTGCGCCAGCTGCGCAATCGCTGGGAAGCCGCCAACAACAGCTGGAACCGGTGGGTACTCGGTTACAATCCGCAACGCCAGCGCGAAGTCCTCTCGCGCCTCGGCTGGCGTGATCCTGACTGGCGCAGCATGAGCGCCTCGCTGGCCATTCTCTGCGGCATTGCCTTGCTGGTCGTCACCCTCTGGACACTGCCACGACGACTCGCCGTGGACCCGGTGCAACGCGCCTGGGAGAAGTACTGCGCAGCGCTTGGGCGACGTGGAATGGTGCGTTCCGCATGGGAAGGCCCGCTGGATTTCGCGCGACGCGTCGGCCGCGAGAGACCGGATCTTGCCGTCCTCACCGACGAAGCAGCGCGCTACTATGCCGAGCTGCGTTACGCTCGCCACAACAACCACAACGACAAGCTGAGGCGCCTGCAACAATGCCTACACCGCCTGCCACCGCGAAGGAGAAGACACTCTTGAAAAGAACGCTCACCGGCCTGCTCTGTGCCCTGCTCACTGCTCTGCTGCCCCTGTTCGGCCACGCCCAGCAGGGAACCCCCTTCAGCGAGCAGCCAGAGGTGCAGGCCTTCATCGTCGACATGCAGGCGCGGCACGGCTTCGACGTCACCCAGTTGGCCAGCCAGTTTGCCAGCATTCACTCGAACGCCACGGTGCTGCGTCTGATCCGTCCGCCGAGCCGCCCCGGCAAGCAGCGCTCCTGGGAACGCTACCGCCAGCGCTTCGTCAATGGCCGCCGCGAAACCGGCGGACTGCGCTTTTGGGAAGAGAACGGTGCCCTCCTGCAGCGGGCCGAAGCGATCTACGGCGTACCCGCCGAAATAATCGTCGCCATCATCGGCGTCGAGACCGAGTACGGACACAACACCGGCAACTTCAGCGTCCTTGAAGCGCTCGCCTCGCTGGCTTTCGATTACCCGCCGCGCGCCGAATTCTTTCGCAGCGAGCTCGAAAACTTCCTGCTCCTGGCCCGCGAAAACGGCGACGACCCACTCGCCATCCAGGGTTCCTATGCCGGCGCCATGGGAATCCCGCAGTTCATGCCCAGCAGCCAGCGCAACTACGCGGTGGACTTCGATGGCGACGGTCGGATTGACCTGCGCCACAGCACCGCCGACGCCATCGGCAGCGTCGCTCGCTACCTGCAGCAGTATGGTTGGCAGAAAGGCGCTCCGGTCGCCGTGCCGGCGCGCGTCGG
>LBIU01000427.1 GCA_000987445.1 Candidatus Accumulibacter adiacens
CCAGCAAGCGGCATTGCCAGTAGCCCGGGCCGCGAATAGAATTCTGCCGTCACCGATCCACGGCTGACGCCGTTCAGCCGATCGACCATCCACGGCTGACGCTGTTCAGCCGATAGATAGATCGCGATCCTCTTCACCTTTCCACCCAATAACAACGCTCACGGAGAACCCGCAATGGAACATCAACTGCCGCAACTGCCTTTTGCCATCGACGCCCTGGCGCCGCACATGTCGCAGGAAACCCTCGAATACCACCACGGCAAGCACCATCAGGCCTACGTCACCAACCTCAACAATCTGATCAAGGGCACCGAATACGAAGCCCTTGACCTGGAAGCCATCGTCAAGAAGGCGCCCGCTGGCGGCATTTACAACAACTCGGCGCAGGTCTGGAACCACACTTTCTTCTGGAACTGCCTGAAGCCTGCTGGCGGCGGCGCACCGACCGGCGCGTTGGCCGCGGCAATCGACGCCAAGTGGGGCTCGTTTGCCGAATTCGCCAAGGCCTTCCAGGCCTCGGCGGTCGGCAACTTCGGCTCCGGCTGGACCTGGCTGGTCAAGAAAGCCGATGGCTCGGTGGATATCGTCAACATGGGTGCGGCCGGCACGCCGCTGACCACCGGCGACAAGGCCCTGTTGTGCATCGACGTCTGGGAGCATGCCTACTACGTCGACTACCGCAACCTGCGTCCCAAATTCGTCGAGACCTTCCTTGCCCAGCTCGCCAACTGGAGCTTCGCCGAGAAGAACTTCGCCGGCTGAGAGGCAAGCAGCATCGTTGTGCGGCAAGACGGGGGCAGAAGCCCCCGTTTTTGATTGCCGGGAACGATTTGAACGGCTCGCGACCGGGCTACGCGAGCGGCAAACTGAGCATCACTTCCAGCCCGCCACCCGGCCGGTTGCGCGCACGCACCTGCCCCCCGTGCGACACGACCGCGCGCCGGGCGATCGCCAGCCCGAGTCCGTAGCCGATCGTGCCAGCATTGTTGTCGGCGCGGTAGAACGGCTCGAAGATCGCCTCGAGGTCGGCTTCGGGCACACCCGGACCGCGGTCGGAAACGACAACCTCGAACACCCCTGCTGCGCTGGAGGTCCCGGGAGTGCCGGACTCCCGAGCCTCGCCTCGGCGGCGCGCCATGACCTCGACGGCGGTGCCAGCGGCGGTGTATTTCGCCGCATTGCGCACGACATTTTCGACGGCGCGATAAAGCAGCTCGCCCTGCACCGTCGCGTTCACTTCGCCGGCACCACTGAAATGCACGCTGCGACCGCTCGCTTCGGCCTCGAAACCGGCGTCGTCGGCAATGCTGGCGACCATTTCCATGAGGTCGATGGTCACCGGCGGCGCCCCGGGCGTGCCGGCCTCGAGGCGCGACAGGGTCAGCAGTTCGCCCACCAGTTCGTCGAGGCGGACCGACTCGCGTTCGATGCGTTCGAGTGTCATTTCGAGTTTCTCCGGGCTCTGCCGGGCCAGCCCGATGGCCGCATGCAGGCGCGCCAGCGGCGAGCGCAACTCGTGCGACACATCGTGCAGCAGCCGCTGCTGGCTGTGAATCTGCGCCTGCAGGCGCTGTGCCATGCGGTCGAAATCGCGCCCGAGATCGGCCAACTCGTCGCGCCGCCGGCCCATCGACGGCTGCACCCGGGTTTCCAGACGACCTTCGGAAACGGCGCGAAAAGCGCCGCGCAAGCTGCGGATCGGCTTCGCCACGTACCACGCCAGTGCGGCGCTGAACGCCAGGCTGGCGAGCAGACCGGCGACGATCGGCAGCGCCGGCGACGGACGCTCGCGATGCGGCATGTGAGCGCGCCCACCCGGACGCTCGTAGCGCGCGACCAGGGTGTAGATCTGCCCGTCGGGGGCAAGCACCCGGCGCGCACCGGACATCGGTCCGCGCCGAAAGTCGCCCGCAGCCAGGGCGGCGCGCAGGTCGCCGGGGAGCTCGCGGCCGAAGAGCTCACGACCGCCTGCGTCGACCACGAACAGTTGCGCCTTGCCCGGCGCCTCGGCCCATTCACGCAACACCTCGCGCATCATCTGCGGGCCGCCACGGCGCAGGAAGACTTCCGCGGCATCGAGCATGACCACCGCCCGCGGACCACCCGGTAGCGCCGGCACCGATTCGAATTCGGCTTCTGCCTGGCGATGCAGCCAGACGACACTGCCAACGCCGACGCCGGCGAGCAATAGCGCCAGCCAGAAGGCAAAGAAGGATTTCCAGAACAGGCGTCCCATCTTCAGGCCTTGACGAACTGATAGCCCTGGCCGCGCACGGTCTGGATCCACGAGTCGCCGTCGGGTCGCGCGCCCAGCTTCTGGCGAATGCTGCTCACATGCACGTCGATGCTGCGGTCGAAACGCGCCAGCGGGCGCCCCATCGCCAGCTCCGAGAGGTCGCTCTTGCTGACCACCCGCCCGGCCTGGCGGGCCATGACTTCGAGAATGCTGTATTCGGTGCTGGTCAGTTCGAGCGGCCGTTGATGCCACTGCGCGCTGCGCCGCTCCGGCCACATGCTCAAGGGGCCAACGACGATCGGCCCAGCGGACCTCCCTGCCGCGCTGTTGTCGGCGACCCGGCGCAGAATTGCCCGCAGCCGGGCGACCAACTCGCGTGGCGAACAAGGCTTCGGCACATAGTCATCGGCACCGAGTTCCAGGCCGATGATACGATCGATGTCGTCACCCCTGGCGGTGAGCATCAACACCGGCAGGTGGCTGGCGACGCGGATTCGGCGCAGCACTTCGACGCCGTTGAGGCGCGGCATCATGACATCGAGCACGGCAATGGCAAAGCGACCGCTGAGCGCTTCGCGCACGCCGCTCTCGCCATCATGCACCGCCTCGGCTTCGAAGCCCTCCTGTTCGAGATACTCACGCAGCATCGCGGCGAGTTCGACATCATCATCCACCAGCAATACTCGAGTCATCGTGCCCATCCTTTCAACAGCGCTGATGATAAGCGCCCGCAGGGCCGAGTCACGCGTCTTTACCGCCCTTTACCCGCTTTAACGCCTGCTGGCGCCCCCTCGGAGCCATCCGCCGCCCATTTACACGGCTTTACAGACGATTAACCGCGCTTTACCGCCCGCTGGGCGAAAGTTCGCTCAACAGTCGAGGCCAGCACAGGCGCGGCTGGAGAAGTTCAACCAACAAGGAGTCAAACATGAACACATTCAAGCGCACTCTCGCCGTTTTCCTGGCCACCAGCAGCATCGCCCTGGCCGTCCCGCTGGCCGCCAACGCCGGCCCGATGATGGGCGGCGGCATGGAAGGCAGCTGCGGCGGCAAGGGCTGGTCGGAAATGCGGGGCGGCAAGCACGACGGCCTGCCACCGATGATGAAGAAGCTCGGGCTGACCCCCGAACAGGAGGCCAGGATCACCGAGCTGCGCAAGCAGGACAGCGCGCTGATCGGCGAGAAGTACCAGAGCATGCGTGACAGCCGTGCGCAGCTGCACGAGATGCAGAAGAACGGAGACTATGACGAAGCGAAGGTCAAGGCACTCACCGAACAGGGCGCCCAGGCCATGGCCGAGATGGCGCAGCTGCGTGCCCGCCAGCATCATCAGATGATGGAAGTCCTCACCCCCGAGCAGCGCCAGAAGTTCGCGACGCAACGCGAAGAGATGATGAAGCGCTGGGAGAAGAAACGCGGCGAGAAGCCTGCGGCTTGATCCCGCGCCGCATGGCAAGCCGCGCGCCTAGCGCGCGGCTTGCCACAAGCTCCAGACCCTCACGCATTACGCCGCTTCTTTCTGCGACCGCCTCGGCATGCTGGACAGCAGACGGTTGATGCCGGTGATCACTGCCCGCAGCGAGGCGGTGACGATATTGGTATCCACGCCGGCACCGTAGAACTCGCTGCCGCCACGGCCGGCCGGCGCGACCTCGATGAAAGCGCATGCCCGGGCGTTGCCCCCCTCGCCGCTGGCACTCATCGCGCGCTCTTCGTAACTGCGCACCTGAATATCGATACCGACACTCTGGAAGGCATTGACTGCCGCGTCGATCGGGCCGTTACCGGTACCGGTCAGTACCTGCGGCACACCGTCGATATCGACCTTGAGCCGGATCCCTTGCCCGTTGCCGCCGCCGTGCTCGAAGAGATGGTGCTCGCGATAGCGTATCGGGTCCACGCAATCGACATAGGTCGCCGAGAAGAGCTGCCAGATGGCGGCAGCGCTCATCTCGCCGCCATGCTGGTCGACCTGCTGCTGGACGACGCCCGAGAACTCGACCTGCAAGCGGCGCGGCATGACCACCCCGTATTCGGCTTCCAGCAGGTAGGCGATGCCGCCCTTGCCGGACTGGCTGTTGACCCTGATCACCGAGTCGTAGCTTCGACCCAGGTCGGCCGGATCGATCGGCAAATAGGGAACATTCCAGAAACCGTCGCGCTGCTCGACCGCAAAACCCTTCTTGATGGCGTCCTGATGCGAGCCCGAAAAGGCCGTGAACACCAGGTCGCCAACGTAGGGATGGCGCGGATGAATCGGCAACTGGCAACACTGTTCGAAAGTACGGGCAACGGCGTTGATATCCGAAAAATCGAGCCCGGGCGCAACGCCCTGGGTGTACAAATTGAGCGCCAGCGTCACCAGATCGACGTTGCCGGTGCGTTCACCGTTTCCGAACAGGCAGCCCTCGACGCGCTCCGCACCGGCCATCAAGGCGAGTTCGGCAGCGGCCACGGCGGTGCCACGGTCATTATGCGGGTGCAAGCTGATGATCACGCTGTCGCGCCGCTCGAGGTGACGGTGCATCCACTCGATCTGGTCGGCGTAGATGTTCGGCGTCGCCATCTCGACGGTGGTCGGCAAATTGAGGATCACCTTGTCGTCGGGCGTCGCGCCCCAGGCAGCGCTTACGGCATTGCAGACTTCGAGCGCGAAGTCGAGTTCGGTGGCGGTGAAGGTTTCCGGGCTGTATTCGAGCACCCATTCGGTTTCCGGCGCCTGCGCAGCCAGTTCCCTGATCAACTTCACCGCCGACACCGCCATGTCGATCACTTCCGTCCGGCTCATCTGGAAAACCGTCTCGCGGAAAGGCTTGGAGGTGGCGTTATAGACATGCACGATCGCCCGCCGCGCGCCCCTTACTGATTCCATCGTCCGCCGGATGAGATGCTCACGCGCCTGCGTCAGGACCTCGATGCTCACGTCGTCGGGGATGTGACCGCCCTCGATGAGGCTGCGTACGAAGTCGAAGTCCGTCTGCGACGCCGACGGGAAGGCCACCTCGATCTCCTTGAAACCGATCGCGCAAAGCATCTCGAACATGCGCGTCTTGCGTTCGGCGTTCATCGGCTCGAAGAGCGACTGATTGCCGTCGCGCAGATCGGTGCTCATCCAGGTCGGCGGCTTGCTGATCGTGGCATTCGGCCACTGCCGGTCGGCGAGAGCGATCGGTGGGAAAGAGCGATACTTGCTGGCGGGGTTGGACAACATGACGGCGACTCCTCGGGGCTCGGGGTTGAATCTGATGACCGACATGGTAAGGAAAAGCCGCCCGCAGGTGCTTGCGTATTGACGCTTTAAACAAGGGTTTATAGAAACAATATTGCGCACCATGAAGGAAAACAGCATTAAACTTGCGCCACCTCTCGAACGGAGCAATCTCGTGAACCTCGATCGCTACGACTGGCTGATTCTGCGCGTCCTCCAGGAAGACGGCCGAATCAGCAATCAGGAACTCGCCGACCGCATCGGCCTGTCGCCTTCACCCTGTCTGCGGCGGATGCGTGCGCTTGAGGAATCGGGCCTGATCACCGGCTATCGCGCGCTGCTCGACGCCAAGAAGCTTGGCCTGTCGCTGATGGCGTTGATCTACATTTCGATGGACCAGCACACCCCCGAGCGCTTCACCCGCTTCGACGCCGCCATCGCCGAAATCCCCGAACTGCTCGAATGCCTGCTGATCACCGGCCAGGACGCCGACTACCAGCTCAAGGTCGTCGTCAAGGACATGGACGCCTACCAGGAGCTGCTGCTCAACCGCCTCACCCGCATCCCGGGCGTGACCGGCGTGCATTCGAGTTTCGTCCTGCGGCGGGTGGTCGATCGAACGGCGTTGCCGCTGCCGATGCCAGCCAATTTTCCGACGAGTTGAGCAAGGGGACCGGGGCAGAACTGGTGGCGCTACACCATCGTGTTTCTGCGATGACGGCTGTTGGTCTATGATCATTGTCGGA
>LBIU01000428.1 GCA_000987445.1 Candidatus Accumulibacter adiacens
GCGGGCGCCGGAAGGCGGCCCGCAAAGCGGCGAGCGATGGACGCAGCGCCGGTTGCTCGGGTGACTGCTCGGGCGAATGAAAGAGCGAGCGCGCCGATGCCGGGTGGGAGCGCTGGCCTGGGCTTGGGGTGGGTGGCTGCTCTTCGGGCTGAGGTCCGCGATCGGGACCGTCGTGACTGGGGTTCTTGCCTGCAGACCTGCGCATGTTCGTTCCCCCCTCGCATTGCAACACTCAATGCCAACGGAAAAAAACCTACGTTTCTCGGCGACCGGTAGCGATCGCCGGTGCTTACCAGCGGCCACAGCTCTTGCGAAGCGTGCCGGCCGCTCGGACTTCTGCTTTTTCTGCTATGATGCTCGGCTCGATTGTCAGCAAGATGTTGCGACATGTCAACAGTTTCTTGCGAACCTGTTTCCCCTTTTCGTTTTATTGTAGGTCACGAATGACTGGAGCTTCCGCCGATCCTGGCACCCGACCGAAGGCGACAACAGCCGAGCGGACGCCTGCTCAGGGGCCGCTTGCCGACATCGACGCCAGCGCCCTCGCGGCACGCTTGAAGGCCATCATCGGTGAGGAGTCGGTTTCGTCGTTTGCGCGCCGCTGCGGCATGGCCGAGTCGGTGTTGAGGACATATCTCCGAGACGGTCGCATGCCGCCGCTGGACAGGGCCTTGGCCATTGCCGCCGCGGCCGGCGTCAGCGTCGACTGGCTGGCGACCGGCCGCGGCGCGCGCGCCTCCGCGCAGCTCACGGCCGCCTACACGGCGACTCCGGGAGCTTCCGCCGCGGCAGAGGCAGATGCCCCGGTGCTCAATGCAGCCGTCCTCGAAGGCATCGTCAAGGCCGTCCTGCAAGGGCAGGGCGGGCACGCCTCTCCTGAACATCTCGCCGCCATGATCGTCGATCTCTATCAACGGGCGCTTGATCGCGGCACAGGCTGACCAGGCAGTCAGCCCATCCAGCGGGAACTGCTTCGGGCGCCGCCCGCTGGGTCGCGATTTCGTCGCCGGCCTCTCTCGCCCACCTGCTTGCTCGCCTGCGCTCTTGGCTGGCGTGGCTGTCGATAGCAGAGCAGCGGTTCGGCGAACGCAGAAGTGTGACTTTTGAATCGTTTTGTCGTCGGTGGGTCGTATAGGATGCGAAAAAGATCCTGTTTCGACGCAGCCGCGGCTGCCAGGCGAAGTCAGCCAGGCGCTTGGTAAGGAGGTAGGAAACTGAATTATAAAGGAGAAGCATTATGGCTCTGAGTTCGCGCGCCATGTTCGACGGTCGCATGTCAGGGGTCCATGGCTTGACCAATTTTTCACTCAAGCAACTGATCGCCTGGGATGGCCGCTTGGCCATTGGCCAGTCGCAAATCGATGCCCAGCACGAGGGCATCTTTGCTCTGGCGGTGAAAGCTTCCGATCTCTGGCGCAAGAGTGGCGATGTCGAGCAGTTGAAGCGGATGACGGCCGAGCTTCATCAGTCGCTGGAGGCGCATTTCAGCTACGAGGAGGGAGTGCTGGCTGGATTCGGCTACCCGGATCTCGCCGAGCACCGTACCGAGCATCAGGTGATGCTCGAGGAGATGCAGCTCATCCGCGCCCGGGTGGACCAGATGGACCCGGAAAGCGATAACGCCGAACCGGGATTGCTGCTCATGAACTACCTTCTCAGCGCGACCGTCGGCCACATCTTGCACAGCGATATGGATTATGGCGTCCTTGCCCGTGCGGCGGCGGGTGGCGCAGCACCTGGGACGGTTCCGGCGCTTACCGTGCTTTCTTGAGCCGGCGGCGAGCAGCTCAAGCGGCTTCGCGTCAGGCAGCGGGCAGGGCTATTATCCTGAGATGCCAGCGTAGGTTCCATCGCCACTTCGCGCCTCCCGTGGCAGCCGATCGCAGCGGTTGCTTCCCGAGCCGGGGCGCTTGGCGGACCGTTGCAGGACAATGGGCAATCCATCCATGAACTACACCTTCGCCTCGGCGACCATTCTGCTCATCCTGATCACCGACCCGGTCGGCAATATCCCGATTTTCGCCAACGCGCTGCGCTCGGTGCCGCCCGAGCGCCGTCCGTGGGTGATTCTGCGCGAGGTGCTGATTGCCTTCGTCCTGTTGCTGACCTTCATGTTCGTCGGCGACGGCTTCTTGCGGCTGATGAATCTCAGCGAGCTGTCGCTGCAGATCGGCGGCGGGGTGATCCTTTTTCTGATCGCGCTGCGCATGATTTTCCCGCAACCGGGGCATGCCGACGTGTCCGACATGCAGGGTGAGCCGCTGATCGTGCCGCTGGCCGTGCCGGCCATCGCCGGGCCGTCGGCTTTGGCCACCGTGCTGCTGCTCGTTTCGCAGGCACCCGAGCGGCGCCTGGAATGGATCGGCGCCTTGTGTATCACGATGGCCATTTCTGCCGTTGTGCTGGTCCTCGCCGAGCGCATCCAGCGCATTGCCGGCGAGCGCTTCGTGGTCGCCCTGGAACGTCTGATGGGGCTGGTTCTGGTCGCCGTGGCGATCGAAATGATGCTGCGGGGAATCAAGACCTTCGTGCAGCAGATCGCCAGCGGCTGAGTTCAGCGCAGGGGCATCATTCCCGCTCAATTATCAAAAAAAACAGGAGGGACTGACAGGATGCAGAAGCCTTGATCGCGAGTTTCGCGCCCCTCGCCTTGCCTCCTCGGTGTGAGTATAACGATGGTTATTACATCCAACCGTGGGGAGCCTCCCATGACCACCCTCAAGCTTACTCAGATCGGTAACTCGCTGGGTTTCATCCTGCCCAGGGAAGTGCTGGCGCGGCTGAAGCTGCAGAAGGGCGATACGGTATTCGTTACCGAGGCGGCGAATGGCGTGATGCTGACGCCCTACGACCCTGATCTCGAGCAGCAACTCGAGATCGGGCGCGAGTTCATGCACGAGTACCGCGACACTTTCCACCAACTCGCCAAGTGAGCTGGCGCTGGCTCGACCGGCGCGCGCTCGAATTGTTGCACGACGAGAGCTTGGCCGAGCATGGCGGCGCCAGCGGGCTGCGTGACGAAGGTCTGCTCGACTCCGCACTCGCGCGGCCACTGAACCTTGTTCTCCATGGCCAGCCGGATGTGGCCGACCTGGCTGCGGCCTGCGGCGTTCGTCTGGCGCGGAACCACCCCTTCGTGGACGGCGACAAGCGCGTCGCTTTTCTGGCGGTTGGCCTGTTTCAGGCGCTCAACGGCCGGCGCCTGGTGGCGAGCCAGGCTGATGCCACGCTGACCGTGCTCGCCGTCGCATCCGGCCAGATCGACGAAGCGACGTTCGCGCGCTGGGTGCGCGAGCACAGCGCCACGCGCCACTCTTGAGCTCGTCCTGTCGGGTGAGCGAGTGGGGTTGTGGCTTGTCGGCACGAGGACCGACCCTGCGATCAGACCACGCCATACGCATGCGGTAATTCTCGACGAGCACGCATATAGCGCGAGACCACAATGACGGGGCGGCGCCTGCCGATGAGGTCGAGAAGGCGGCGGGAGGGGTGGTCGAAGGGCCGAGCGGGGATGATCTTGTTCCAGCAGCCACTTACGTGTCCGGGTTGCCCGTAGTCCGATCGTCTCGCGCTTGCAGTTGTGGAAGATGTGCGCCGCCTCGTGAACGAGGAAGTCTTCGAAGCGACCGGGCGCGTCGAAAGAGGCTGCCGACAGATAGCAGGTCGTCTCCTCGCTCAGTCCCAGCAGGCCGGGAGCATACTCGGCAAGCAGGTCCGCGCCCAGTCCAGCCAGATAGAGGTTCGCCAGATCCCAGGCGGTGGCCAGCCATCGCGCGCTTTGCAACTGCGCATCGATCGTGGCCGGAGTGAGAAGAATGACCGAGCGTTCGAGCAGATCGAGGACCGACGCCTGCTCACAAGCCGGGAACAGGCCACGCACATCGGCGCCACTTTCTCGCGCGTGCAGGCGACGATGTGGATGTTGGCGACGGCTTTGGGGAATGCGATGTGCTGGGTTCGGCTGTGGACCGCGGCGATCAGCGCCGAGCGCAGCGCGGCCTGTCCGCAGTGGACACGAGCGAGGAAGTCGTTCCCCGGCCAGGTCCGGAAGTGGGCGTCGTGCTCGCCGCTGCGAAGGTAGCGCTCGGTCGCCTGTTCAGGGGATCCGGGCATGGGCTTTCGTCCTGTGGAGGGCGTATTGTCGTTGCAAGTGAATAGTCCATCACCGATATCGGCCGGGCAGCCTTCGACGCGCGGGAAGGACCGGCGACGTCAAGCACTCGGACCGGCGATGAACTCGTTGGGGTGGCGCTGCTACATGTCGGGAAAGGTCGAAGGGGGATCGTGGGTCAACAACCCCTTCCGCTTGCCCTGTAGAGCCGAGCCGCTGGGCTCCGCCCTTGGTTGCGCTGGTCAGGGCAGTTTGTCTGCCGACCGGGGTTTACCGGTACGGCAGACAGTGCGCAGGATCAGACGAGCACGAAATCAAGCTTGCAGAGGGACAGGGCGTCCACGAGCGCGGGAAGCGCGACAGCAGGCAAGTCCGCGGGACCGCTTGCGTCGGCCCCAAAGCAAAGGGGGCCGGCCATGCCGTCGCCAGCGCTGTTGTCTGCGCCGGCCGTGTCGGCAGCGCCGCCGCTCTCGATTAGGGAAGTCGGCCAAAGATCAGCCAGGGAGCCGATTTCGCTTGATGACGTGAAGACGGGGTCCTGCGTCACGCCACCGACGTCACTGAGAGCATCGAGAAGGGTATCGAAGCGCACGATCTCGCTGCCTGACCCTGTAGCCATCTT
>LBIU01000429.1 GCA_000987445.1 Candidatus Accumulibacter adiacens
CGCTCCGGCAGCAGTTGCTGGGCAAGGCGCCGTGCGTCGGGGTTGACCGACGCACCCAGGTAGCCCTGCGTCCAGGCGAACAGCAGTAGATTGGCGAGTAGCAGCAGGAAGACGGTGATTCGCATGGCGACGGTCATCCGACCTTGGGCAGCTGTTCGAGCGAAGCCCGGATGGCCTCGGCAGGGTATTCGAAATCCTCGAGTTCCCCGGCGAAATACCGGTCGTACGCAGCCATGTCAAAATGCCCGTGACCCGTGAGATTGACAAGAATCGTTTTCGCTTCGCCACTCCGTTTACAGCGCAATGCCTCGTCGATCGCCGCCCGCAGCGCGTGATTGGACTCGGGGGCCGGAATGATACCCTCGGCGCGAGCAAACATGACGCCGGCTTCAAAGGTGGCGAGCTGTGCGACGGCGACCGCCTCGATCAAGCCCTGGTGATAGAGCTGCGAGACCAGCGGCGAATCACCATGGTAACGCAAGCCGCCGGCATGGATTCCCGGGGGCATGAAGTCATGCCCCAGGGTGTACATCTTCATCAACGGCGTGAAGCCCGAGGCGTCCCCGAAGTCGTAGGCGTAGGCACCGCGGGTCAGGCTCGGGCAGGAGGTCGGCTCGACCGCCACCAGCCGTGTCGGGCGACCGTTGCGGCCACCGGCGGCATTGTCGGCGATGAAGGGAAAGGCCACGCCGGCAAACGACGATCCGCCGCCACAGGGCGCAAAGATGACGTCCGGCCAATCGCCGACCTTGGCGAACTGCTTCTTGGCTTCCTGGCCAATGATGGTCTGATGAAGCGCCACGTGATTGAGCACCGAGCCGAGCGCGTAACTGGTATCCGCGCGCCCGGCCGCCTCTTCGACGGCTTCTGAAATGGCAATCCCGAGCGAACCCGGATTGTCGGGATCACCGGCCAGCAGATCGCGCCCGGTCTGCGTCATCGGCGAAGGGCTGGCAAACACCTCGGCGCCCCAGGTCTGCATCATCGAACGCCGGAAGGGCTTTTGCTGGTAGCTGACCTTGACCATGTACACCCGCAGCTCAAGGCCAAACATCTGCCCGGCGAAGGCCATCGAACAACCCCATTGGCCCGCACCGGTCTCGGTGGTGATGCGCTTGATTCCTGCCTGCTGGTTGTAAAACGCCTGCGGCACGGCGGTATTGGGCTTGTGCGAACCGGCCGGGGAAACGCCCTCGTACTTGTAGTAAATCCTGGCCGGGGTGCCGAGCACTTCCTCGAGCCGGCGAGCGCGAATCAAGGGCGAGGGACGCCACAGCCGGTAGATCTCCCGGACCGGCTCGGGAATCGGAATCCAGCGCTCGCTCGACATTTCCTGCTCGATGATCGCCGCGGGAAAGATCGCCCCCATCTGCTCCGGTGAAGCCGCCCGGCCGTCCGCAGCAAGCGGCGGCAAGGGCGGCGTCGGCAGGTCGGCGACGACGTTGTACCAGTGCGTCGGAATCTCGGACTGATCGAGGGTAATGTGCAGCGATTCCACGAAACCTCCCACTCATTCTTCTTGTGCAGCGAATCGGCGAAGTATACCCCTGGATACCCTGGCGATCCGCTTCGGCGATCGGCGTTGCTGACGCCGTATGCCGTCAAGCGCCCGGCGCAGCGAAGCTGGTACTGGTCCTGGTGACCACCCCATCGTTGTTGAAATGGACGTTGAAATACCAGGTCATGCCCGGCTCGACCTTGGTCTTCCAGTCCCACACCTTTTCCTTTTTCAGTGAAAAGTACACCTCGTGCGCCGGTTTGCCGAGCAGATAGCGCACTTCGTCACGACTCATGCCCGGCCGGACCTTGGCGAAGTTCTCCTCGGTCAGCACCTGCCGTACTTCGCGCAGCAGATTGTCCGGACCGATGACCAGCATGTAGTTGACGATGCCCTCGGGCGTGCGCGGATACTCCCAGACGCGCGTGCCGTCGGCTTCCACCCACTCCAGACTTGGCTCGCCCATCAGCTGGCGCACTTCATCGGCGCTGGTGATGCCGGGCTTGAGCTTGCTCAGCTTGTCGGCATCGCATGCCAAGAAGGCAAGAGCTGCCAGTCCGGAAAGAAGAATCCCCGCCAAGCGCTTTATTGACATGGTTTACCGCGCTCCACTCACTACGACTAGAATCGGTTCGACGAAGCCACGAGTATAGACGACACGAGCACAAGGAGGACTGGTGAGCCCGATCGACGCCGCGAGCAAGCAGGCCACGGCAACGCAGCCGCCCCCGCCAGGCTGGCCGCAAGCACGGCACGAGAACGGGCGGGCGCGGCGCTCGGCCAGCGTCGGCACCCGCGCTGCGCGCTGTCGCCAGGATCGACCTTGAACGCCGCCCCGCGCGGCTACCCACCCGCCTCCCTCGCCTGGAGTGTCTGGGGGCTGGGCGCGCTGCTCTATCTGATCGGTTTTTACCAGCGCGTCGCGCCGGCGGTAATGACCGACCAGCTGATGCTCGACTTCTCGATCGGGGCCACCGAACTCGGCAATCTTTCGGCCTTCTATTTCTACTCCTATGTGGCCATGCAGATCCCGACCGGGATCCTCGCCGACCGCTGGGGGCCGCGCCGGCTGCTGACCGCGGGCGCGCTGCTTGCGGCCATCGGCAGCGCCCTGTTCGCCAGCGCCCCTGATCTGTGGTGGGCGAACGGCGGACGCCTGCTGATCGGCGCCTCGGTCGCCGTCGCCTTCGTCTCGATGCTCAAGCTGGCCAGCCACTGGTTCGCAGCGCAGCAGTTTGCGCTCGCCTCGGGACTGGCACTGGTCTTTGGCGTCGTCGGCGGGGTGATTGCCGGCGTCCCGTTGCGCATGCTGATCGAAGCCTGGGGCTGGCGCTCGGTGATGGGGGTCACGGCCGCACTGACCGCACTGCTGGCCATCGCCATCTGGCTGCGGGTGCGCGACGACCCCATCGACCGCGGCTATGACAGCCACGCGCAGACCGCGCACGGCAGCGGCCACCACGGCTCGATCCTGCGCGGCATGGCCGAAGTGCTCGCCTACCGCAACACCTGGATTCTGCTCATCACCCCGATCGGCATCGCCGGATCGGTGCTCACTTTCGCCGGCCTGTGGGGCGTGCCCTACCTGCGCCAGGTACATGGCCTCGACACCCGCAGTGCGGCGGCGATCACCTCCTTGTTGCTGATTGCCTGGGCGGTTGGCGGACCTGTCCTCGGCACCCTCTCGCAGCGCATGGGCCGCCGCCGGCCGCTCTATGTCTGGACGACCGCCGCGGCGCTCGTCGGCTGGCTGGTGGTCATTTTCGTGCCAATCCCGATCTGGTTGTTGATCGTCACCCTGCTGTTCACCGGCCTGGTCTCGGGCAACCTGATCATCGGCTTCGCTTTCGCCAAGGAATCGGTGCCGGCACGCCTGATGGGCACCGCTTCGGGAATCTGCAACATGGGGCCGCTACTCGGCGGCATGTTGCTGCAACCGGCCGTTGGCTGGGTACTCGACGATCACTGGCAGGGTGCCACGGCCGCTGGCGTACGCATCTACGACGCCGCCGCTTATCAGGTCGGATTCAGCCTGATGGCCGGCAGCCTGATCGTGTCACTGTGCCTGATCCCGTTTGCCAAGGAAACCGCTTGCCAACAAGGCAAATGAGGCCTCGCCAATGCTGCGCCGGTCGTAGGTCGCGACGGCCGATCGCATCGGCGATCGGGCCATGCCACAGGCCCCTCAGCGCAAAGGGCCGCAGGAAAGCGGTCA
>LBIU01000043.1 GCA_000987445.1 Candidatus Accumulibacter adiacens
GTTTGTTGCTTCCATTCTCCTGGTGTGGTCAATGGGGGTCGGTCGCGCTGTCCGAGGTTCTTTGCTGCGAGGGGCGTCAGCATTGGATTGTCAACCGAGCGGTAGCGCAGAATCGATTCCATCGTCAGGTGTGAGGGGGTGCGATGCGAAGCTATTCAGGAATGGGTGTGTTTCGGCGGTCTGTTTTCAGCTGCAAACAGCTGCCACGAGCTGCAGGTGCTTTGCTGCTTTTTGCTGCCAGCGCAGTGACGGCAGCTACGGTCAGCTACAGCACGACGGATCTTGCCGATGCCGTTATCGGCCAGGATCGGTGGCGTTACCACTACGCCATCGCTGCTCCGCTACCCGCTTTCAGCGCAGTCAACCTGCTTTTCGATTCATCCCTTTACGCTGATCTCGTCGTTCACGGATCGAGTCCCGATCTCGCTGTGTTCGAGACACCGCCCGATCCCTTCCTGCCGGCCGATGGACAACTCAACGTCATGGCTCTCACCGACATCCTCGGCACTACCACCGAGACCGTCGATCTCGATTTCGTCTGGCTTGGCGTCGGCGAGCCAGGTCGCCAAGCCTATGAACTCCTCGACGACTTCTTCAACGTTGTCAGTCCCCTCCCTTTGCAGACCCACCTCGCCGGCAGCCAGTCGCTGCCCGTGCCTGGGTCGCTGAGCCTGCTTGCTTTCGGCCTGCTGGCCTTGCCAGCCCTGCGCCGTCGTCTGCGTTTCGCCAGAAGAACAACCGAATAGCTCCCCCTCCGTCGTTTCGTGCACCGGGCTAGCCCATTTGCGGGCTCAGCCCGACGCGCTAGCTTTGCCGATCAGCTTGCTGCCGTCCTGATAAACAACAACAGGGATTTTGGTACGCGCGATAGGGGTGGTGTTTGTTCAGTGCCATCAAATCCACGCCGTGGCCTTGCCCCTGCTCAAGTGCAAGGAGTCGTCCATGAGCACCGTGAATCGTCACAACGCCCGTCGGGTTGCCCGTATCCCTGCCGCAGCACGTCCGAGTGCGCTACTGACGCGTATGATGGTGTCGATAAACCGCTGGTTGCGCGGATGGTGGCAGCGCTGGGTCGACGCCGTTCTGCGCTGGCACAAGCGACCGGGTGAGGTGCTCCCGCAAGTACGCCAACCGCTCACCTGCGAGCCACTCGAGCCGCGCATCCTTCTTTCTTCGGAATTCCATCCCGGCATTCAGGCAACTCTCGTCACCAGTAGTAGTGCTCAGGCCTTGGATGCCTCCGTGCAACCAACGATCAACCTTACGCCGCTGGTCGACGCTGATGGGACGCAGGTTACCCTCGGAATTACGGGCCCCGGGACCGCGCAACTGGTCAGCGATGGCGCCGGCTTCACACTGAAACTGAACAATACCGATGCCAGCACGCACGTCTCTCTGGCAGCGGACGGCGGCGATGGCCGCGTTGTTCTTACGGGCATTGCCGTAAGCGACGACGTGGGAGCACTGGACCTTGCCGTTGCCGATCTCCAGGGTGACGCGACTTTTTCTGGCACGCTCCGGACCCTCGTACTCGGTGACATCCGCAACGCCCGACTCGACCTTGCCCGTGCCACCGATATCACCCTGCAGGCGGGCAAGATTGTCGATAGTCACTTGCACGCCCCTCTGGCCAAGCTCAGCGTCGTCGCCAGCGAATGGCTGTCCGGGATCCCCGGGGCCAGTCGCCTCGAATTGGCCGGCTTGAGCAGCCTCAGTACCAGCGGCGACTTTGCTGCCGACCTCCAGGTGTCCGGGCAGGGTGTGCCCGCTTATGCCCTGGGGAGTGTGCGCGTGGGTGGTGCGATCGTCGGTGGTATATGGTCAGTCCACGGTCGTGGCGCTGTTCTTCAGGCCGGCAGCACGAGCGGCGACTGGTGCGCCAACCTCACTGGCACCCTGGTTCAGTTCATCAGCAAGGGCGATGCCTCCGGCAGCCTCTCGCTAGCCGCTCTGCAAATGCTGCAGGTGGGCGGTTCCGCTCGGGGCTTTACGCTGCTCGTTGGTGCCGATCTTGGAGATGATTGCGCACCGGGCGGTGTGGGTGCCAACGCCGACTCGTACCAAGCGGGTACGCTTGCCCGGGTCCGGATCACCGGTAGCCTCGTCGATAGCCGGCTGCTGGTCGGGCTCGACCCGGTCAATACCGTATTCGGTGACGGCAATGACCAGCAGTTGGGTCGCCCGACCCAACGCCTGCAGGAGTTCATCGTCGGTGGCCAGGTCACCGATAGCACGGTCGTCGCGCCTGCTTTCCCGAGTGTCGTTCGCATTGGCGGTGCCAGTCTGGCGCCGGAAAGCCTCGGCCAGGTATTTGCCAGCGTCTCCGCCGATTCCGTCGCTCCGGTTCTGAGCGCTCGCTTGCAAGACGACACTGGCAGCGTCTCGGACGATGCCCTTACCCGTGATCCAGCCGTGCTCGTCGAGATCGTCGAAGCGGGCGTGCTCAGCGCAATCGAAGCAAGCTTGGACAACAGCGGAGACTGTCTGCCGGTCAGCGCTGCCCTCCAGGGTGACGGAAGCTACCTCATCAACGCCCGTGCACTCGCAGAGCTAAGAGGTGGCAGCTTGCCCGACGGCACGTACACGCTCTCGCTGCGCGCGCGCGATGCTGCGGGCAACGTCGCCGAGCCGGTAGTCGTCAGCTTCACCCTCGACACCAGCGCGCCGGCCCTGAGCCAACTCGCGCTCGATCCGGCATCCGATACTGGCGCCCTTGG
>LBIU01000430.1 GCA_000987445.1 Candidatus Accumulibacter adiacens
ACGCGATTGCTGAACCACCATACGCCGCAGCGCTTGATCGTCCAGTCGGCTTCCTGTCCCGACAGCAGCAGCGCTGCCAGACGGCCCAGCGCCGGCTGATGACTGACCAGGATGACGGTGCCATGGTAGTCCGGCCAGCCGGCGATGGCCAGCAGGTCGGCGGCGTCGGCGCCGAGCGCAAGCTGCGCCTTGACGTCGTAGGGCAGGCCCAGGGCCTGCGCAGTCTGTCGGGCCCGTCGCGCCGGGCTGGAAAGGACCCGGATCTTGCGCAGGGCCTGCTTCTTCAGCCACTCGGCCATGTGCTCCGCGTGCTTCTCGCCGCGTCCCGAGAGCTTGCGTTTATTGTCGGCGATCTTTCCCGTCGCCGCTTCGGCTTCCGCATTGCGCCATAAAATCAGATCCATGTCCGTTCGCTTTCCCGACTGAAAGACAAGCAGCATGGTTGCCCTTTGTGTCGGGACGATGAACCACTCACGTGCGACGCGAAACCGGCGCGGCCGGGCGGAAACCAGGCGTCGGCGACGGGGTGTCGGCCCCTGGCGATCGTGGCGGTCGCGCAGGTGCGTGTTGTGCTCGGGGCGGCGGCGCGGCTGGTCCGGCGGCGGCCCCGGCAGCGGCCGTCGCGCAGGCCGCGATCAGTTCGAGTCGTCCGTCGAGATGCTCGACGATCGCCGTGCAGCTGTCGACCCAGTCGCCACAGTTGGCATAGGTCAGACCGTCGCGGGTCTTGATCGTCGCGCTGTGGATATGACCACAGATCACGCCATCGAGATGGCGCCCGCGCACCGCGTGGATCACCGACTCCTCGAAGTCGAAAATGAAGGAAACGGCCCGTTTCACGTGGCCCTTGGCGTAGCCGGCGAGCGACCAGTAGTCTTGCCGCCGCAGCAGTCTACGGAGCCGGGTCAGCAGTCCATTGACGCGCACCAGAGCGTCGTAGCCGACATCGCCGACGACTGCCAGCCAGCGGTGATAGCGCGTCACCTGGTCGAACTGGTCGCCATGCAGCAGCAGGAAGCGGCGACCCTCGGCAGTCACGTGGATATGTTCGCGGCGCACCAGAATGTCGCCGAAGGAGACGCCGTCGTAGTCGCGCAAGGCTTCGTCGTGGTTGCCGGGAACCAGCATCACCCGCTCGCCCCGCCGCGCGCG
>LBIU01000431.1 GCA_000987445.1 Candidatus Accumulibacter adiacens
GGGGCGTGGAGGCTGGGCGCTCAGGTCCCGGTGTGCGAAGGAAGCGCCACGCACTGTAGCGACACCCGTTTCGTGCCGCCCGCGACCTGCTGGCTGCCTACTTCCCGGAAGCCGAAGCCGGCGTGGAAGCGCGCTGACCTTTGGTTGGGCGGTTCGACGTCGAACTCGCAGGCGAGTCGCTCGGCAGACCTGGCCTGGTCGCTGCCAAGGATGTCCTGGTAGAGGCGTTGACCCAGGCCGGTGCCCTGATGAGCCGCGGCGACGACGATGCGGTCGATATACAGGAAGCGCGGGTAGCGGGCGGCGAACCAGCGGTAGTTCGGGCTGCCGTAGGGGGCGCCTTCGCGCAGCGCGAGCAGGAATGCGGCCACCCGGCCCCCACGAGCATGCTCGACGACACGGAAATAAGCCGCCGAGCGATGCAGGGACTGCAGCAGCGCCGGGCTCAGCGGGCTCAGGAAGCGCACGGATTCCTCGTTGAGGGCGAGGATGTCAGGGTGGTCGGAAGGCTGCGCATCGCGAATGATCATTGGCTGGGCTCTTCGGGCGCGGAGGCTTCGGCGCGCAGCGAGGGCGCGAGCGGGTCGGTCTGCTGGTCAGTCGTGCGCTTTCCCTTTCGCGCATACCAGGCAAGGAACTCGCGGATGGCCAGCGGCGGCGAGAAGTGGTAGCCCTGGCCCCATTGCACACCGGCGGCGCGCAGCGCCTGCAACTGGGTCTCGGTTTCGATGCCTTCGGCAACGACGATCAGATCGCTGGCCATCAGCAGCCCGGCCAGGCTGCGCAACCAGTCGGGGTGCGGGCAGGCGGGGGTGATCTGGGCGGTCAGCAGGCGGTCAAGCTTGACGATCTGGAAGTGGCAACGCGCAATGAGCGCCAGATTGGTGCCGCTCATCATCACGTCGTCGAGGGCCAGCCGAATGCCGCCGCTGGACATGCTGTGCAGGGCCATCAGACCGAGCTGGTCGGGAATGCCCCGCTCGGTCACTTCGAGAATCAGCTGCGCGCGAAACGCGCCGAGCCCGGACTTGACGGCCGCGTATTCCAGACCGCCGCGACCGAGGATTTCGGGCGGCACGTTGAGGCTGAGATGCGCCTCGGGGTGCGCGCGCAGCCAGCCACCGGCTTCGATGGCCAGGGTGTCGATCAGCCAATAGGTGATCAGCCCCGAGAGCGGGGTGTTTTCCGCCAGCGGGATGAAGTCCTCGGGAAGAGCGACGACCCCGTTGGGTCGTCGCCAGCGGATGAGCGCCTCGGCCCCCAGGCAGCTCTGATCGCCGAGGGAAACGATGGGCAGGTACTCGACGAAGAACTCGCCCCTGTTCAGGCCATCACGGATCGCGTTCAGCTCGGTCGAAGGGAGCGTCATCGGCTGCGGGGCCTGGTGGCGTTGGCCTTCAGGGCGTGGTCTGCCGGCGATGATCAGCGGTCGTCGTCGCCGGCAGCTGATTAATCGGAGTCACCGGACTCATCGGACTCATCGGATTCATCAGGTTCCTCGGGGTGCTGGCTCTCGTAGTCGCGGCCGTAGAGGGTGGTCAGGTCGGACAGGCGTTCGGCGTGCCATGGCGCAACCTGATCCCAGCGGTAACGCCATTCCCAGGATCCCTCGCCGACACTCGGCTGGTTCATGCGGTGCGCAGTATCGAGGGCCAGCGCATCCTGCATCGGTATGACGCAGAACTGGGCCACCGACGAAAAAGCGAGCCGGATCAGATACCAGCACAGTTCTTCGCTGTTCTCGCTGCCCACACCCAGGTAGGCGTGCACGCGATCCTTTGCTTCCTGTTCGAGCGATTCCCACCAGCCGCAGGTGGTGTCATTGTCGTGCGTACCGGTGTAGACGACCGTATTGGCGTCGTAGTTGTGCGGCAGATAGGGGTTTCTGGCGTCGTCACCGAAAGCGAAGTGCAGGATGCGCATGCCCGGCAGGCCGACATCCTGGCGCAGCTTCCGGACCCTGTCGGTGATGATGCCGAGGTCTTCGGCGATGATCTTCAGCTTGCCGTCGTCGTCGGCCAGCTCGCGACGCATGGCGGCGAATATCGCTTCGCCAGGCCCCTTTTGCCAGATGCCGTCGATGGCGGTTTCTGCAGCGGCGGGGATTTCCCAGTAGGACTCGAAGCCGCGGAAATGATCGATGCGCACGATGTCGCAGAGCTTCATTGTCTGCCGCATGCGTTCTATCCACCAGCCATAGTCTTCGGCGGCGTGCGCCGACCAGAGGTAGAGGGGGTTGCCCCAGCGCTGCCCGGTCTCGCTGAAATAGTCCGGCGGTACGCCGGCGACGACGCGCGGATGACCGCTTTTGTCGAGGTCGAAGAGGCCCGGATTGGCCCACACGTCGGCGCTGTGCCCGGCGACGAAGATCGGCAGGTCGCCGACGACCTCCACGCGATGGGCGTTGGCGTAGGCCTTGAGCTTGGCCCACTGGGTGAAGAAGCACCACTGCGAGAACTTCCAGAAGTTGATTTCGTCGGCGTGAGTACGTTCCGCTTCGCGCAGCGCAGGCGCTTCGCGGTGCGCGAGCGCTGCCGGCCACTCCTGCCACAGCGTGCCATTGTCGCCCCGGTAGGCCATGTCCAGGGCCATGAACAGCGCGTAATC
>LBIU01000432.1 GCA_000987445.1 Candidatus Accumulibacter adiacens
GATGAGATTGCTTTGTAGATAGTGAGTAAAATGCCGACCCCGCGCCTCGGCAGCGCTATCCATCAGCTTTCCAGCGTCTTCAAACCAGGCCGGCCCCATGATCATCGCCTCGCCGCCCTGCCAGTAGATCTCGCATTCCACTATGCCATCGTGTTCGATATGGTCGAGCAACTGGCGGGTTAGCAGCGGAAGCATGGCCAGCGAAAGACGATGCGGCTCCTTGCGCTCGAAGCAGTAATCGCAAGCCACGTTGCATTCCGCGGTCGGGAGCAGGATGACACTGAATACGCGACCGCCGACCGGGGTTTCGGTCACGCGCCGACTTCCTCTTGTGCGGCGAGATCGCGGTTCATCTCCTCTGCGGCTGCTTCGAGGATAGAAAAAACCTTCTTTACCCCCTCGCAGACATAACCAGGATCGGGATGCTTAAAGTACCCCGCGCACCAGCTCTGCCACTTGCAGTCAGCGCACTCCGCGTCTTGCCGGATCAAGTTCTGCAGGTGTGCCGCCACAAAATCGCGGGGAATGACCGCCTGCCCGTCGGCATCGGTCCGGGCGAAAACGGCGGGCTCCTGTTCGAGTATCGACCATAGCGAGCCGGTGTCCGCTCCGCCCATGGCGGCGAATAGTGAATGGAAGAACTCGATGGGGGCTTCGACCGCCGGGTTGTACAGGTAGAACTCGGCCGCCTCTCCCAATTCGGCGAGGGCCGCCTCCGTAGGCTGCCCCGGCAGGAGCCGCACCGGCAGTCGCAGGGATGCCGCAAGCCGGAGCGCTTTGATAAGGCCGGGCAGCACAGGGATCGTCACGCGCAGATCACGCACGCCGCGGACATCCACAAGGCGGTAGAGCATTGCGAATTCGGTGGCGGGATCGGATACGATCACGTCAAGCGGAGGCCCGGACGGCACTCGCGCGGCGGCGGCCCACACGTCTTCATCGTTGAGCAAGCCTTCGACCTGAAGCCACTCGGCGCCGGGTCGTGGGTGATGCAACCAGTGCAGAAACTCGTCCCGCGATCGAACGATGACTACAAACGACCCAGCGCGACTTGCCGTCGCCAAGCTGGAAGACAAGAACATCAGCGGCGCGTCGGGCTCCTTCTCCACAGTTATAGCGGCGAGGGAAGTCGTAGCGTTACCATCGATTGACCCAAGCACCGCCGCCGCCATACCGGCGGTTGACCCAAGCGCCGCCGCCGCCATATCGGCGATTTACCCAAGCACCGCCGCCGCCACCGGAGCGATTGACCCAAGCGCTACCGCCGCCATAACGCCGGTTGACCCAGCCGCTACGGCCGCCATAACGCCGGTTGACCCAGCTTCCCGCCTGCGCTTCCGGTGTGGCCACGAAAGGGCCGAACAGGGCGGCGGTGATGGCTGCCCCGGACCATTTTCCAAGGCTGCGAAGAAGATCGCGCCGACTCTGAACAATCGAGTCGTCGGACGGGTGTGTTGTTTGCTGTGAAGATATTTCGTTCATGGCGAAAACCCCTTCGGATCACTTCTTCTGCGGCTCGGAGCCGGTGAGCGTCGAATAATGCATCGCGGCGATCTTCCAATTGCCGCCAACTCTTGCCGCAGTGACAGACAAATTCAGTGGCATCTCGAAGGCTTTGCCGTCCTTCTTCCCCTTCACATTTCCCGAAGCCATCAACCACCCCATATCGCGCCCTAGGCCGCCGATCTGGAAGTGATACTCAAATTCCTGCTGTCCCTTGTCAAAGTCCTTGAAGAAATGTTCGTAGGCCGCTTTGATCTCTTCCGGGCCGGACCAGATCTCGCCCGGACCGGTACCCATGATGGTCGC
>LBIU01000044.1 GCA_000987445.1 Candidatus Accumulibacter adiacens
CCGCGCTGTCCAGGACGCTGTGGCTCGAGTCGCCGAGGGTTCTATCGACGTGAGCATCGCGGGCGATCACACCGACCTGCTGATTCGCATCAGCGCGCCCCGCAGTGGGCACGCGCGCTTTGCGGTCGAAGCCACGATCAATGGCGACAGCTTCTTTTTTGGAGGCCGCCTGAATCTGGACGAAGAGAAGCTGCGCGCGGTCATTCTGGACAACCAGGCCTATGGCGAAGCCCTATACGCGGCGCTGTTTTCCGAGCCCATCGAGCGGGCGTACCAAAAAGCGCAAGGCGTCGCCGAGGCCAAGACCAACGGGAAGTTGCGCCTAAGACTACAGATCGACCCCGACGCCAGTATCCTGCAAACCCTTCGCTGGGAGCGCCTTGGCCTGCCGGTGTCCGAGCAGACGGTGCCGCTATCCGTATCCGGCCAAACGCCGTTCTCGCGTTTCTTCAGTCGCGAATCGGCGATAAGCGAGCCATTGACGCAGCGTCCGGTCCGCATGGTCGTCGCCATCTCCAACCCGTCCAATCTACCCACGGGGTTCGCGCCCATAGACGTCGAACAGGAGATAGGCAGCCTTCTCCTGAGCCTCGGGGAGCTGCGTACATCGGGCAAGCTTCGGGTCACCCTCCTGCCCGGAAGAAGTGGCGTTTCCAAATCATTGCGCAGGCAACTGCAGCAGGCCGGGGTCGCCATCGACGATGGGGCCACGACTCTGGATGCCGTGCAGGATCGACTGCTGAACTGCCACCTGTTTCATTTTCTCGGACACGGCGTGTTTGTTTTCGGCGAACCCTTTGGCACCTCGGTCTTGTATCTGGAAAAACCCGACGGCAGGGTCCACTTCGCGAAAGACGACGAAATCATTTCCCGCCTAGGCGACGGATCCAGGGTGCCGCGCCTCGTGTTTCTCGCCGCATGCGAGAGCGCCAGGCGCTCCGCGACGACCACGGAGGCTTTCGTCGGCCTCGGACCGAAGCTGGTGCAGGCGGGGGTACCTGCAGTCGTGGGCATGCAGGATCTGGTTCCAATGCAACTGGCTCGACAGCTGACCGCCGGCTTCTACCGCGGCTTGCTGGACCACGGCGTCATTGACCAGGCACTCAACGATGCCCGCCTGCTTCTATTCAACAGCGAGTACACGGAGTGGTCCGTTCCGGTCCTGTTCATGCGCATTCGCGATGGGCGCCTGTTTGCGCCCGACCCAGTGCGCACGCTGTTGGAGCGCATCATTCAAGACGCCGAACAATTTTTCGCCGGTATGGATCCGATTCTTCCCCTGGACGTTATTCGCGTCTCCGGCAAGCAGGATCGGAGCTTCTTGCTCAGGCTGCAGGCCAAGCGTGCGCCTGGGGACGCCTTCGCCATTGCCGTGGAGAATACCTTCGCGAACAGAAACGACGGTGAGCGCCGCTTCGCCGTTTTGCTGGGCGGGCCCGGGATGGCTAAATCCACCCATCTCAAACACTTCGCGGGAGAACTCGCAAAGCGCACGCTCGCAGGACAGAACGCCGTCGTCCCGGTTTTCAGCCACCTGAGGAATTACTTCAAGCAGGACTGCGGGTTCCAGGACAGCTTTCAGTCTTTTCTGGCATGGTCGATTCGGCAAATCTCACCGGGGCTGGATGACGAGCGCTTCTCCGATTGGTTGCGAGATCCGCAAGGTCCCACCTTTCTATTTCTGATCGATGGCGCTGACAGGCTGGACGACAGCGAACGGGCGACGGTCTTTGAACAGCTCGATTGTTTTGCACGCAAGCACCCCAGACATTGTTATCTGTTGGCCGACGACTTCTCCGACTTTTCCGGGCTGCAATTGGCGGTCAGCGACTACTTGGTCGCCCAACCCATGACCCCAAGGAGGATCAAGAGCTACCTGCACACGCTGAAGGATGAGGCTGGGCAACGCCTGTATCGCTCATTGGAGACAGACGGACTCTTCGACCTGGCGGCTCTCCCCTGGCTGCTGGTAAAAATGCTTGCCCAGGTACGCCGCGGCATCGTACCCAGCTCGCGTACCGAGGTCCTCCGCAAGCTGGCGGCCGAAATGCTCGCCAAAGTTCCCAACGAGAAGGGCCTGCGCACCCGCGCAGCCGAAACGCTCCGTGCGGTGGCGTGGGAGATGCACCGCTCTGGGCACACCGTTTCTAGCGTCGGCAACGCTTTTCGCATCATGGGGATGGCACGCGCAAACCGTGAATACCTGCTCGAAGATCTGCTCTCGACACTGATCGAGCTACGCATCCTGACAGCGGTTGGAGACGATGCGTTCCGCTTTGCCTACCCTGGATTGCAGGCCTGGTTTACGGCCCAGGCATTGCGCGCCATGGCCGACCGCGAAATTGTGCTGGACGACATTACCGCCACGCTGGGACGGCTATCGAGGGTGCGTTGGTGGGAGGACACCCTGGTTCTGCTCGCCGGAAGTCTCGACGATGCGGTGCCTTTGTTGCGGCTGGTTCTGTACGGGGGGCGTATCACCGAAGGCAGCCGGGTGTTCCTGGCCGCACGCTGCATTCAGGAAGTCGGTTCGAAAAAGGTCCCTCCGGAACTGCGCAGTCAGGTCACCAAGGCATTGATATGGCTGTCTGAATCGTCCAACGAAGCAAATATCTCCCGCCGCGAGCGCGCCATCCGCACCCTGGGACAGCTGATGGCGGAAACGGCGATTCCCCATCTCGTAGGGCGGGTGGTGGAACAAGTGCGGACCGACTGGCAGGGCCAGCCCGCCTTTGAATTCAGCAGTGTTCGTCTCGCGGCCGTGGAGGCACTGCGCGCAATGGTGCACCAGACCAGCAAGTACGTCCATGAGCACTGCCCGCAATTCAGCCAGCTATTGGACGACTGGGTGCGCGAGGATATTTCCGGCTTGGAGACTCAACTACGGAGCGCCCCACCGACTCAGCAGGCGATCGCAGCCTTCGTGTTGGGAAGCATTGGCTCGGAGCACGCGGCAGCGATCCTGTCGGCGGCATTTCAGCACCCCGGCATCGATTCCTCGACCCGCTGGGCAATCACCGATGCCCTGCTCAAGGTGGAGCCCGACCTCGTCACCCGACATGCCATCCTGCCCTTTATCGATGCCGGTGAAGCGGCCGCGGTCAAGCTCCCCGACGAGTCATGGAAAAAGCGCCAACACTGGTATGAGCGGGTGGCCTACCTGATCGGCAACATCAACCCCAGCGATCCTCGGGCAGCGAAGTTCCTGCAGCGCTGTCTATTCGAATACAAAGGCGTCTGGCTCAAGGCGCGAACCATTCGCGCCGTCGGCAAGATCGCTGACCCATTACACAAGGACCTCCTCGAGAAGCTTGCCTGCGGCGATTTCAGCGATATCGCACTTGGCAAGCTGACCGACAACGAGAGCACCTATCTGCGCAGCGTTGCCATCGACGCATTGGCCGCTATTGGCGACCAGCAGACTTTGCTTCTACTGCAAGGTCAGGAGGACTGGTCGAATCCGGAACTGCAGGCGGCCTACTATCGTGCCAGCGAGGAAATAGCCTGGCGGCTGTTCGAACGCAGTCGCGCTTTCGTAACTTCAGCGGAAACAGCAGCAGAACCGAAAGGATAAAGAGCCATGGCAAGCAACCTGACCTTCAACGGTATCAACGGCGCAACCGGCGGCTACCTGCTCCCCGAAATGAGCGCCGAAGAAATATCCAGGATTGCCCAAGGGGAGGCGTTCGACCCGGAGCACCTGGCCGAGCTGAAACACCGCTTCCGCAGCGCGGGCCTGGTGCACCTCGGCGTCAAGGAAGGTGTCGACCCCAAAGACCTGAGCCAATCGGGCTGGGGCGTCATCTTCGCCCACGGCGACAGCCAGCAGATAGCCGCGTGGAAAGAGGCACTGAAACCGCTGCTGGATCTGCGCCGGGAGCAGGCCGGCGACCTCTACAAGGAATACGTCGGCACAGACGCCTACCGTCCCGGCGAATCCAAGAACAAATTCCTCGGTCGGCACGGCATGGGCCCGGGCCCCGCTGACCCGGCCAAGGTTCCTTACTACCTCCTGATCGTCGCCAGCCCGGAGAGCATCTCCTACCGCTTTCAGTACCAACTGGACGTCCAGTACGCCGTCGGACGCATCCACTTCGACGCCCTCGAAGACTATGCCAACTACGCCCGCAGCGTGGTCCGCGCCGAGCGCGGCGAAATGACCCGCTCCCCGAAGGCCAGCTTTTTCGGTGTTCGCAACCCCGGCGATCCCGCCACCAAGCTCAGCGCCACCGAACTGGTCGAGCCCCTCGGCAACTGGATGACCGAAGATCAGCGGGCCTGGAGCATCGAAACGCTGCTCAAGGACGACGCCACCAAGGCAAACCTCATCAAATTGCTGCACGGTGAAGACGGCCCTGCCCTGCTATTCACTGCCAGCCACGGCATGGGCTTTCCGAAAGACGATCCCCGCCAACTGCCGCATCAAGGCGCGCTGCTGTGCCAGGACTGGCCAGGCCCACTGCAGTGGATCGGCAAGCCGATCCCCGAAGAGCACTATTTCAGTGCCGACGACGTCGGCGACGATGCCCGCCTCGGCGGCATGATCAACTTCCATTTCGCCTGCTATGGCGCCGGCACGCCCCAGCAGGACGACTTCGCCCACCGTGCCCTGCAGGAGCGCCTGGACATCGCCCCCCATGCCTTCATGGCCC